>CAMJPM010000029.1 GCA_946407725.1 uncultured Lachnospiraceae bacterium | reverse complement strand
TCTCCTTTTCGATCATTCTCCTGATGTCTCTTGTTGATTCCATAAATCTCCTCTCATTTCATCTCAGAACACAAAATAGCTAAGATAATGTTTTTCAGGCAATCATCATTGTTCACAAGCCGTTCAACCGGGATCCCGCACCTGTCACATGCATCCTCTACAATATTCATCACTGTTTTTCCTATGTCATAGACTGCCTTGTCGTATTTGGATAAAGCTTCCGGACTGGCACCAACCAGGTAACTAAAATCCATATCAAGAGCCTCTGCAAAGCGTTTTGCCGTGCTCATTTTTGGATGTCTCTGGTCAGCCTCATATATCCTGATCATCACATCAGTTACTCCTAGCCTTTCTCCAACCTCCCGCTGCGTCAAACCCAGTTCCAGTCGTCTTCTTTTGATACATTCTCCAAAGCTCATATCTCTCCTCTCCACTTCTGGACATCGTGTCCAAAAGTTAAAATAATAAAGGCAGCTACAAGATCACTCTCATAACTGCCATGTCGCCGATTATTTGTTCTGCTTCTGAACTTCGTTCAGAAATATAACAGGTTCAACTTGAATTTGGTTCAAGTTTTGAAAAACCTTTTATTTTTTTTACGTCCCTTATGATATCAACATCTGCCGGAATCCCAATCCGGTCGAACATCACCTGCAATCCCATACCGAATGTTTCCATTGTCCTGTCCGGAAGTGTAATGCATACGCAATTATCATATTCGTTTCCATCTTTGGGAAGAAATCGGAAAAGCTTTATTCCGGCATTCAGACACAGCCAGTTCTTAGCATTTTCCCTTCTCACAAGACAATCTCTTATGATAGTGCTTGAGTAAAGAATTGCCGCTTTCCTATTTGGAAAATATGCATCCAGCGGAACTCCTATGATCTCATCACTCCCGATCAATACAGGTTCATCATTCTGATCAGCATAGAAAGCAATGGCATTTCGCTTAAAAAGAATCTCCTCTTCCATATTATGAAACGGTACTCTTTCAAGCCTTTCATTTTTCATACACTCGGGACAGGTTCTTCCCTTCACTCTGCTGTCGATTACAGCCTGATACTCGGCTCCACACACCTTGCAATGCCACCAGACATTCTCTCTTGATTTCGACCACACTTCTGTAGGCTTTTTCGTATTCTTATCTGACCACTCCGCTGCAAGCTCCGGATACTCTGTAGCTAAATCATTTATCCCTTGTACCAGCCTTTCACCTGCACATACCGGGCAGCCATGTCCGTCTGTCCTGTCTGCGATCCTTGATCTCCACGTCTGACCGCAGCGGAGGCATTTCCATGTAATCTCCCTGTCCGCTTTTCTCGAAACCATATCGGGCATCAACGGCATATTGCTTGCATCCCACTCATCAACAAGTTCGGGATGAAGGGTAGCCAAATCATTAACACCTTTCAGAACCTTGTTTCCGGAACAATAAGGACAGCCGTGCCTGTTTCCCCGGTTCTTGATCGAAGCCTCCCATGAATGTCCGCACTTGCCATTCCAAATGACTTTTTTATTGGAGCCATAAGATATGCTCTCCGGTCTTATTTCGTTTTCCTCAGCCCATTCATCGACAAGCTCAGGATGCTTTTCTGCAAAAGATATCATCGCTTCATCTCCGTCCAATCTGTATTGTAATAGCTGTGATTAAAAAAGTTCTGGAACTGTATATCCTTTTCATCCCTGGCATTATAAAGTGCCGTCAGCAGATAGCTTCTCATGTTCTTGATCTCCGAGGTGTTCTCCTTGAATCTGCCAAGTACGTGAATGAGCGTATCGTAGTCCATTTTCAAAAGCCTGTTCTTCACTACCTCATGAGGGTACTGTCTTCCGTTGATCCTTTCGTATCCGTCCGGTGGCTGTGTTGTTGCAATATCAGCAATGATGTTAATGATTCCATCAACGATGTTGATCTTTTCATGAAACCTGTCCTCTTCAAGGATACGGTCATATTCCACCTGATCTTTCAGCATTTCGATATAGAGTTCTCTGTCAGTCCGTCTGTCCTTCATGGTTACTTTGACAGGCTTTGAGAAATCAATATGATCCAACCATTCGTCGTCATCAGAGTTATCCACATCCTGCGCCTGACAAGACATGACTGGACAGGTATTACTCACCTCTGTATATTTTTGATCAGTATGACTATTCTCTGTATAGCTATACTCTGTATTATTAGAGGCAAAACCGTTTACTTCTTGAAGTTCAGACCCTTGACCTCTTGAAGTAAATTCGCTTGACCTTTTGAAGTCAGACCTCTTTACCTCTTGAGGTTCAAACTCTTTACTTCTTGAAGTCAAAGGTGTTGACTTCTTGAAGTCAAGGTTCTTTACTTCTGGCTTTCTATCTGGGTTTGGTGGCTTTTTCTTTGATACATATTTCTTTACGTACACTATGGTTGGTCTGCCCTGCCCCTGCTTTTTCCTTTCAATAAGCCCTATCTCCTCAATCTCCTTCAAGGCTTTTATCACGGTAGGCTTTGAATGGCCGGTTTCCTGTTTTGCACAATCAATGCTGTAATAAATGAATGGTCTACCCTCATCATCGAACCATCCATTTTTTCTGGACATACCCATTCTTTCAAGCATCATCGAATACAGTATCTTAGATGTATCCGACAACTGTGCAAAACGCGGTTCTTTAAGAAGAAATTTTGGCAGCATAAGAAAATTAAACTGCTCTGCTTCTTCACCGTAATAGTATTCAAATTCTATCTGCTCGTTCATACCGACCACTCCCTGTTCTATCGTTATTTTTTCATTCTCCATTCTTCAAGGAGTCTGATGATTGTTTCCTCTATCTCTTGGTCTGTGACATCATCTGAAAAGAATTTGGAAATCTTATCATCCTTCATTACAAATTTCCGTGGCTTAGGCTTTTCATCCGTTAGAATTTCTTTCAGAAGAGCCTTTGTAAGTTCCCCGCTCTGTGAATATCCTTTGATCTTCTCAGCCTGAGAAGATGAAACCACAATCTCTGTTTCACTGATGATATCCTCGATCCAAACCTGCTCCTTTTCTTTCAGATAGGACAGTTGCACGCCGGACACTATCGGAAGCTTCTTCATATCCACATATCCAAGGAGCGTATCAGTAAGATTTGAAAGACAGATATACCTCTGGACAGTCTTTCCGCTGTCTCCGGCAGATTCTCCGATCTCATCCAGCGTATTACCGCCTTCGGATCCCTGATGCTTCATGGCATCATATTTCATGCGGTATGCACGAGCCTTCTCACTGGGAAGTATCTCTTCTCTCTGCAGATTCGTATCGACCATGGCCACAACCGCTTCTTCATCCGTATATTTGCGGATAACTACCGGCATGGTCTTAAGCCCCGCAAGCTCACAGGCTCGCTTTCTACGGTGCCCAGCGATGATCTCATATCCCCCACCGATCCTTGGCCTTACGATTCCCGGCATGAGCACTCCACGCTCTTTTATACTCTCCACAGTCTCTTCCATCTTTTCGTCATCAAGGACTCTGAAAGGATGATCCTTAAAGGTATGAAGGTCGGAAAGCGGAACCTCTGTCACAGCAGAATCATCACCGCCGACAATATCCGCAAAAGAATTGATCTTAATCTTTCCTGCTATGGTCCTGCTCATCCTGCCAGCACCTCCTTTGTAAGAGACCGGTATGCTTCAGCAACCCGCCCCTTTGGATCGTGCTCATAGATGCTCACTCCAATAGCTGATATCTCCGCTGCACGCACTGACAAAGGGATGTTATTCTTAAAGAAGCGGATCTGATCTCCATATCCCTCCGACAGAAGCTGCATGATCTCCTTTGCGTAATTTGTCCTGCCGTCAACCATGGTCATTAGAATGCCCTCGATCTCAAGTCCGGGATTTATCTGCCTCTTCACTTTCTGAATCGTCTTGATAAGCTGTTCCAGTCCTTTTGCAGGCAGATATGCCGCCTGCACGGGAATCAGAACGCTGTCCGCAGCTGCGAAGGCATTTACCGTTACCATACCCAGCGAAGGCATACAATCGACAAGGACATAACTGTACTGATCCTTGATCGTTTCCAGATATTCCTTGAGGACAAGTTCTCTGCTCATGACATTCACAAGGGAGACTTCCAGACCCGATAACTCGATATTGCTGGGCATCAGGTCAACACCCTCCTCGTGGTGTAGAATTCCCTCTTGCGGATCTATATCCTCTTCGTTTATAATCTTCCCAAGTGCTGTCGCAAGGGTGTATTCCATAGCATCCGGATTTTCATATCCGAGGCTGGCTGTAAGCGAACCCTGCGCATCAGCATCAATGAGAAGTACCTTTTCTCCGGCTTTTGCAAGCCCTATTCCTAAATTCCCGGTGGTTGTGGTCTTACCCACACCACCTTTTTGATTGGCTATTGCGATTACTTTGCACATAAGCGTCTCCTATTCCTGAACTATCTGTTCTGATTTTTGTTGTGGTTATAATTCTTCTTTTTCCTCTGATCCTGCTTTTCAAACTTAAGATCTTTGAATGTTGCATGTTCTCTCAGAAGAGGCTGTTTCTCATCCCTTCTTCTATTGTTCTTTTTGATGCCTGATCTGGTCATCATCTCCATGCCTTTTTCATTAGCCACCGCATCCATTATTCTTTTGATCTGATAGGATGTGTCCGCATTCACGCGAACTTCCACTTTGTCTGACAGTGGCCTGCGTAATTTACTCATCTTCCGGTTCCTCCTTGCCTGTTTACGGGTATCTTAAAAAACGGAAGCTTATGTGCAATCTTTTGTGTGCCAACTGCAATATCGCTGTTTTTGGCATCGCTTCTCCCTCCTTTCTACCGAATAACTTCTGGACATCGTGTCCAGAAGTTCACCACAACAGAGACAAAAAAAGACACTTCCTTTGAAATTTCTTTCATAGAAAGTGTCCTTTGGTCTTTCAATATTAACTTGGTCTCAGTAGTTTATAAATGCATAATCATGAATTATCATGCACTATTCTTGGAAAAAGTGGGGTAGAAATGGGGTAGTAAAGACCACTTCAAATCCCTCAAAGCCGCATGGTTACTGAGTTTCTTTAAGATAAAGATTTCAGTGTTGGGAACAACAGCACATCCCTGATTGCCTGGCTGTTTGTCAGCAGCATGCAGAGACGGTCGATGCCGTAGCCGATGCCGCCTGTGGGGGGCATGCCCAGCTCCATGGCGTGAAGGAAATCCTCGTCGGTGTGCTGTGCCTCTTCGTCACCCGCTGCCGCCAGGGCGTCCTGTGCAGCAAACCGCTCACGCTGGTCAATGGGGTCGTTGAGCTCAGAGTATGCGTTGCACATCTCCCATCCGTTGATGTAGAGCTCAAACCTCTCAACCTTTGAAGGGTCGTCGGGCTTTTTCTTCGTAAGAGGGCTGATCTCAACAGGATGATCCATAATAAAGGTAGGCTGTATCATCTTATCTTCGCAGAATTCATCGAAGAAAAGATTTACTATGTCGCCCTTCTTGTGATGAGGCTCATATTCAATATGCTTCTCATCGGCAAGCTTCTTTGCTTCTTCATCCGAGGCAACAGCATCAAAATCGATTCCCGTCTCTTCCTTTATAGCGTCCACCATGGTAAGGCGCCTGAAGGGCTTTCCGAGATCAATGGCCACGCCCTCACCGGACTCTTCATCACCGTAAAAAACAGTGGTGGTTCCGCACACAGTCTCGGCCACATGGCGGAACATATTCTCAGTAAGGTCCATCATTCCGTTATAGTCCGTGTAGGCCTGGTAGAGCTCCATAAGCGTAAACTCTGGATTATGCTTTGTGTCCAGGCCCTCGTTACGGAAAACCCGTCCGATCTCATAAACCCTTTCAAGACCTCCGATGATCAGCCTCTTAAGGTAAAGCTCCAGTGAGATACGAAGCTTCCTGTCCTCATCAATGGCATTGTAATGTGTGATGAAAGGTCTTGCAGCAGCTCCGCCGGCATTTTCCACCAGCATGGGGGTCTCAACCTCCATAAAGCCCTGATCGTCAAGGAAATGCCTGATGCAGCTTATGATCTTTGATCTCTTTACAAAGGTGTCCTTTACATTCTCATCCATAATGAGATCAAGGTATCTCTGCCTGTAACGCATATCCGTATCGGTAAGTCCGTGGAATTTCTCAGGCAGCGGAAGTAACGCCTTGCTTAAGAGAACTATCTCATGGGCTTCCACCGATATCTCCCCGGCCTTTGTCTTAAAAACATTACCCCTGACACCAAAGATATCTCCCACGTCATAGAGCTTCTTAAAATCTGCATAAGCTTCTTCTCCGAGATTGTCCCTGGAAGCATAGACCTGGATTTTTCCCATAAGGTCCATGATATTGAAGAAAGAAGCCTTTCCCATTACCCGCTTGAACATCATCCTGCCGGCGACGGTTACTTCCTTTCCTTCCAGGATTTCAAATCCCTCCTTTATCTCCAGAGAATGATGGCTCACATCATATCTGACATTTCTGAAAGGATCCCTTCCCTCGTCCTGAAGCTGCTTTAATTTATCTCTCTTTATCTGTAAAATATCTTCCTGTGGCATATATACTCCATTCGCTTATCAACGGTATCTGTTATCACTTACCATCCACATACACTTCAAGTATCTTATATTTTATCTTTCCGGCCTTGGTCTCCACCTTAACCGTCTCGCCCTTTTTACGACCGAGTATAGCCTTTCCCACGGGGGACTCGTTGCTCATCTTGCCCTGGAGGCTGCTGGCTTCGGTAGATCCCACGATCTGGAATTCCATATCCTCTTTAAACTCCATATCCCTGAGCTTAACCCTGCAGCCAATGCTGACACGCTCGGAATCTATCTCGCTGGAATCCACTACCTCCACATTTTTAAGAAGGGTCTCGATCTCAACGATCCTCTCCTCTATAACACGCTGGGCATCCTTTGCCGCGTCATATTCCGCATTTTCCGAAAGATCACCCTGAGCCCTGGCTTCCTTTAATTCCTGCGCTATTTCCGCACGCTTGTTGTTCTTCAGATCAGCGAGCTCATCCTCCAGCTTTTTAAGTCCTTCCGCCGTAAGAATAACTTTCTTTCCGTTTAATGCTTCTTCTCCCATTTTTTCCTCCATACATTACATAAGAAATAATCCCATGCCTGATAATGATATCCTTGAAAAGTCCACAAGAATTCAATTCACGTATTATATCCGCTTTTCACAGCATATGTCAACAATTGTTACTATTCCGACGCTGAAGCCAAAGCTGAATAGCAACTAATAATCTCCGTAAGACCCTCCACCGTTTCTGTCCTGCAGCACTGCTCTCTCAGTCTCGCCGAATGGGGTATGCCTGCCGTATACCAGGAAATGTGCTTTCTCATCTCCCGGACTGCCGTATATTCTCCCTTCCATTCCACTTCAAGGGCAATATGCCGCTTGATAACTTCCATACGCTCTGCAAATGACGGAGAGCAGGGACTGCCCCTTTCCAGCTCCTTAAAGATCCAGGGATTCCCTCTTGCGGCTCTGCCTATGGAAACCGCATCACAGCCTGTCATCTCAAACATCCTGTCAGCGTCTCCGGCAGATTTTACATCCCCGTTTCCGATAACCGGGATCTTCACGGCTTCCTTTACCTTTCTGATAATGTCCCAGTCGGCTTTTCCGTCATAGCCCTGTTCCCTTGTCCTGCCGTGTACGTGGATCGCAGCTGCTCCCGCTGCTTCAGCGATCCTTGCTATCTCCACCGCATTCACGTTATTTTCATCAAAGCCCTTACGGATCTTTACGGTAACCGGTTTTGCCGATGCCTTAGCCACGGCGGAAACTATCTTCTCCACAAGATAAGGATCCTTCATAAGAGCCGAGCCCTCTCCGTTACCTACGATCTTCGGAACTGGACATCCCATATTTATATCAAGTATCTCAAAATCTCTCTCCGACAAAGCCTCGGCCTGTTCCGCCATGATATCGGGTTCAGACCCGAAAATCTGCAGCGATACCGGATGCTCGGAGGGATGTGTCCGCAAAAGCTGGTCCGTAGCCTTATTTTTGTAGTGAAGGGCTTTCGCACTGATCATTTCCGTACATACAAGCCCTGCGCCCATTTCAGCGCAGATAAGCCGGAAGGGGAGATCCGATACCCCGGCCATGGGAGCCAGGATAAAGGGGTTCTTAAGTTCCACATTTCCGATCTTCACTCTATATCAACTCCAAGGAAAACCACCTTGTAAAACAGGGAAAGCTCTTCAAAAAGCTCCTTTTTCTCATTACGCAGCCTTTTTACCAGAAGGTCCGCTCCTATCTCATCATAGGCGGCATCATTTTCTTCAGCCTCTGTCCTGATAATGAGCTCACCTTCTTCATCATAGAGTATTTCAAAAACCCCGCCCACTTCCTCTGTAAAAAGGACGCAGGCCGCCTGCAGCTCATTTTTTACCTTTTCCGGAAGCTTCCCGAATTCAGGATTAAAGAAATATTTTTTCTCATAGGAATTTGCTGCACAAAGAACCATTTCAGACATAACCGTATACTCCTCTCACACTCACCTCACCGGAACCGATCTCTGTTACACTGCCGTTATCCCTGTTTACGATCAGTTTTCCGTTCCCGTTTATACCCCTGGCCGTTCCCTCGTAGCTGCCTGCCGGATCCAGTACCTTCACCCGTTTTCCGCAATTTACACAGAGGGCATTATATTCATCCTTAAGGCTTCTTAAATCCAGATCTTTCTTGAATATTCCGTAGTACTTTTCAAACTGTAAAGCACATTCGGCTGTCAGGGCGCTGCGGGACACCGGATGTCCTGTTTCAATGAAAAGGGACGTGGCTGTATCTTTTATATCCCCTGGAAACTCTGTTCCGTTTACGTTTATTCCCGTTCCGACGACAACATATCCGATCTCGTCCTCATCAATGGACATCTCCGTAAGGATTCCCACCAGCTTTTTTCCCCTGTGAACTATATCATTGGGCCACTTTATCCCGCTCTCCAGACCGGCCACATTCTTTATCGCCTTTGCACATGAGAGAGCCATTAAAAGTGTCAGCATGGAAGCCGTATCCGGTGAAAAATCAGGCTTAAGGAGAAAGCTCATGGCAATATTCACACCGGCGGGATTACTCCATTCACGGCCTTTTCTGCCCTTTCCGGCTGTCTGAAGGTCCGCGGCCACGAGGAGTCCCTCCAAAGCCCCGTTCTCCGCCTGTCTTTTTACTTCCTCATTGGTGGAATCCGTTTCCCTGTAAAAAAGGAGCCGGTTTTCCTTTCCCAGCCACCTGGTGTTAAGGCACTTTCTTATGCCTTCCCCTCCGAAGTTATCGGGAATATCCGTAATATCCGCCATGATGACTATCCCTCATAGCCCAGGGTAGCGGCCATGACCGCCTTTATGGTGTGCATCCTGTTTTCCGCCTCATCAAAGAGCACGTCCCTGTATTTTGAAAATACCTCATCCGTAACTTCCATATCATTAAAGCCGTATTTTTCTCCCATCTCTTTTCCCACCTCTGTCTTCAGGTCGTGGAAGGCCGGCAGACAGTGCATAAAAATGGCGTTTTCTGAGGCTTTATTCATTTTCTCCATGGTAACCTTATAGGGTGTGAGATCCCTTATCCTCTCCTCCCATATCCCGGCGGGTTCTCCCATGGAAACCCATACATCAGTGTAGATCACGTCCGCATTTTTTACGGCTTCATCCGTGTCCTCCGTGAGAGTAATGCTTCCGCCGCTTTCAGCTGCCCATGCCCTGCACTTATTTACCAGCTCTTCATTGGGGAAATACTTTTTGGGGGCGCAGGCCACAAAATGGAGTCCCAGCTTTGCGCATCCGATCATAAGGGAATTTCCCATATTGAACCTGGCATCTCCCATATAGACGAATTTCTTTCCCTTTTCATCCTTAAGGTACTCCCTGACTGTGAGCATATCCGCCAGTATCTGGGTGGGATGATACTCGTCTGTAAGGCCGTTCCAGGTGGGAACCCCGGAGTATTCCGCTATGGTCTCCACTCTTTCCTGTCCAAACCCCCTGTATTCTATGCCGTCATACATACGCCCCAGCACGGAAGCCGTATCTTCCACACTTTCTTTTTTCCCAAGCTGTGAGCCCGAATTATCGAGATATGTGGTCTGCATACCAAGATCATGGGCAGCCACCTCAAAGGAACACCTGGTCCTGGTGCTGGTCTTTTCAAATATCAGAGCCACGTTTTTCCCTTTCAGGCCGTCGTGTGTCCTGCCCTCTTTTTTCATCTTCTTGAATTTGGCGGCCAGATCCAGAAAGTGCCTTATCTCCTCCGGCGTAAAGTCCATCAGTGTCAAAAAATTCCTTCCTTTAAGTTCTGCCATTTTCTTCTTCCTTTCTGTAATCCTGCCGTTGAATGCCATTTCACATCATCTGCTGCGTCATATAAGCGTACATAAGGAGCGAGGCTGCCACTGCAGCGTTTAAGGATTCCGTTTTTCCCTTCATGGGTATCTTTATCCTGAAATCCGCCATCCCAAGGGTCTCTTCCTTAAGTCCGTTTCCTTCGTTTCCTATGAGAAAGGCCGTCTTTCTGCCGTATTCTTCCTCGTGAAAAAATCGGTCACCCTTCAGATCCGCGGCATAGATCATTATTCCCTTTTCCTTCATTTCATCTACAGTGCCGGGAAGATCCTCCGTATAAAAACAGGGCACCCTGTAAACAGAGCCCATTGTGGATCTTACCACCTTGGGAGAATAGAGATCCGCCGTATCCTTATCCATAATGATACATTCCGCTCCGGCGGCTTCCGCAGTCCTCACTATGGTTCCCAGATTTCCGGGGTCCTGGAGGCGCTCAAGAATAATATAGAGCCCCTCTTTTTTACGGAGAAGATCCTTAAGCTTAAACTCCGGCATTCCCACCACCGCTATTATTCCCTGGGGGTTCTGGGTGTCCGAGAGTTTTTTGAATACAGGCTCGGAAACTGTCTCGCCCTTTATCTCCGGATGCTTTTCATGAAAGCTCTCACTTACATAGACTTCTCTTATAAGCTCCTTAGGGGTTTCAAGAAACATGCGGATGCCTTCGATAACGAAAGCACCCGCCTTTCTCCTCATCCTGGAGCGGTTCATAAGCTCCCGGACCATTTTCAGTTTTGGATTGGAATATGATGTGATCACCTGACCAGATCCCTTGCTATTTCAACGTAGTATTCCGAGATCTCTTTCTTCATGGCCAGTGCTTCATCTATATCTATATCCGTGAAGTCTCCGTCCTTAAAGCTTATTACCCTGTTTATTGTGCCTTCCGCCAGAAGATCCGCGGCTATGGCTCCCATTATTGATGCATAGAAACGGTCTTTACAGGTAGGCGATCCGCCCCGCTGCATGTATCCAAGTATGGTTGCCCTTGTCTCCATACCCGTGGCTGCTTCTATTCGTCTGGCCATGGAAACCGAATGCCCTACGCCTTCAGCGTTTACGATAAGGAAATGTGTTTTTCCAAGCTTCCTTATCTCCACTATGTGGTTAATGATCTTCTGTTCGTCAAAGTCATATTTTTCCGGCAGCAGTATTTCTTCCGCACCGCTGGCTATTCCGCACCAGAGTGCTATATATCCTGCTCTCCGCCCCATAACCTCGATAATGGAGCATCTCTCATGGGAAGATGAGGTATCACGGACCTTGTCTATAGCCTCCATGGCTGTATTGATGGCCGTATCAAAGCCTATGGTGTATTCCGTGCTGGCGATATCCAGGTCAATGGTTCCGGGGATACCGATTACACCTATACCGTGATGTGAAAGAGCAAGAGCTCCTTTGTAGGAGCCGTCCCCGCCTATGACCACCAGACCGTCTATACCAAATTCCTTTAAGATCCTGGCGCCCTTTTCCTGTCCCTCCGGGGTGGTGAATTCCTCGGATCTTGCTGTCTTTAATATCGTACCTCCCACCTGAATGGAATCGGATACGTCCTTTGCACTGAGTTCCCTTATCTCCCTGTTTAAGAGCCCCTGGTAGCCCTTGTCTATACCCATTACCTTGAGGCCGTTCCTTATGGCCTTTCTGGCAACCGCACGGATCGCCGCATTCATTCCCGGCGCATCTCCGCCGCTGGTAAGCACACCGATGGTCTTTATAGCCTTTTCTGATTTAGCCATTTTGTGATCTCCTGAATTCTGCTCTTCTGAAATATGAATACAAAAACCTGTAAAACGTAATAATTATAGTAGAAACAGGCTGTTTTTTCAAGTCGGAGCTCAAACTTTACATCGTAAACTTTTTCATCACGGCCTTTATAATACGAACTTTACATCATCATTTCCAAAATGTTCCGAAAGCTTCTTAAGAAGCTCCCCGTCGACCTTCACATTCTGTGAGGACGGAAAGGCTTTCTGCTTCTTCTCCTTATTGAGATAGATAATGACCCTGTCACGTCCCTCGGAGGAGAAAAGAAGGTTTTTCAGCTCCTGTTCCTTTTCCTTATATTCCTCCATATTTTCAAAGCGGAGATAAAGGCTTCCACCCAGCTCATCAAAGGGGATAACCTCATCTATCATGAGCTGGCCGTCCTTTTCATCATCTGCCTTAACCCTGCCTTTTAAGAGGACTTTGTTATCTTCCTTAAGCTCCGACATATTTTCGGCATAGACCTTCGGCCAGGCGATGCACTCCACTGCTCCCAGCATATCCTCGAGAAAGAGGATCGCCATGGTGTCCCCTTTTTTTGTCTGTCTTCTCTGAACTGAAGTGATCATCCCTCCGATGGCCACCTTCCTGCCTTCCCTTATGCCTATGGCGTTTGTTTCGGGATTTATCAGGAAATCGGCGCTGTTCACATCGGAATTCCTTTTTATCAGCTTTTCATACTGGGACAAAGGATGGCCTGTAAGGTAGATTCCCAGGACCTCTTTCTCAAATGCAAGCTTCGTATCTTCCGGATATTCATCAATATCAGGCAGAAAATCCCCTGTGAAGCCGCTGCTGTTATCAGGATCCAGATATTCAAACAGGGATATCTGTCCTGACATATTGTTCTTTTTCTCCCGGATGGCAGAATCCAGCATTCCCTCATAGACCTCCATGTACTGCCGTCTTTTTCCGCCGAAGCTGTCAAATACGCCGGCTTTGATAAAGGCTTCCACCGTACGGCGGTTTACTTCATTCCCCGCCATACGGTTTAAGAAGTCCGTAAGGGATGTAAATTCCCCGTTCTCCTCTCTCTCTTTCTCCACTGCCCGTATTACCGAGATCCCCACTGCCTTAATAGCGGAGAGCCCGTAACGTATGCTGTGCTCCCCTGCAGGTGAAAAACCGGCCACCGCCTTATTAATATCCGGCGGAAGCAGTTCTATCCCCATACTTCTGGCGGAAAGCATGTATCCTGCCAGCTTCCCCGGGTTATCTATAACACTGGTCATCAGGCTCGCCATGAATTCCACGGGATAGTAGTATTTGAGAAAGGCGGTCTGCATGGTTATATAAGCATAGCAGGCGGCATGGGATTTATTAAAGGCATATTTGGCAAAATCGTTCATGCTGGCGTAAATCTGCAATGCCGCATTCTCATTTATCCCCTCTGACACACAGCCCGGTATCTTCTGCACCGATTCCCGGACCTCCATTTCACCGCCGTAAACAAAGTTATCCCTGTTTTCATCAATTACCTTCTGCTTTTTCTTGCTCATGGCCCGGCGTATGATGTCCGCAGCTCCTAGGGAATACCCTGCCAGGTCTCTGAAGATCTGCATGACCTGTTCCTGATAGACTATACAGCCGTAGGTGGGCTTTAAGATATGTTCAAGTTCAGGACACAGATACTCCACACTGCCCTTTGTCTTTTTTCCTTCGATATACCTGGGGATAAAGTCCATGGGTCCCGGCCTGTAAAGGGCTATTCCGGCAATGATGTCTTCCAGGCTCTCCGGGGAAAGATCCCTCATGAAGCGCTGCATTCCTCCGGACTCCAGCTGGAAAATACCGTCAGTCTCCCCGGTTCCTATGAATTTCAGTGTTTCCGGATCGTTGTAATCGATCTCGTCTATATTTAGGTCAATGCCTCTTTTTTCCTTTATAAACTCCAGGGTATTCTGGATCACTGTAAGGGTCCTGAGACCCAGAAAGTCCATTTTCAGAAGTCCCAGTTCTTCCAGGGTGGTCATGGTGAACTGGGTGGTGATCTCACCGTTTGCTCCTCTGTGCAGCGGAACAAATTTATCCGCATCCTCCGGGGTAATAAGTATTCCCGCGGCGTGAATGGATGTATGCCGTGGCAGCCCCTCAAGGCGCATGCTCATATCCATCACCCTTTTAACCTGTCCGTCAGTCTCATAGAGCTTCCTGAGATCGTTATTCTCTTCCATGGCCTTTTTCAGGGTGATATTCAGTTCATTGGGGATCATCTTTGAAAGCCTGTCCCCGAAATCATAGGGAAGATCCATGACCCTGGTCACATCCCTTATAACCCCTTTCGCGGCCATGGTACCGAAGGTCACTATCTGAACGCATTTGTTTCTGCCGTATTTTTCAACCACATAATCTATTACTTCCTGCCGTCTTTCAAAACCGAAGTCCACGTCTATATCGGGCATGGATACTCTTTCGGGATTTAAGAACCTTTCAAAGAGCAGGTCGTATTTTACCGGATCGATGTCCGTGATCTTTAATGAATAGGAAACTATGCTCCCGGCGGCGGATCCCCTGCCGGGTCCTACCGGAATTCCATGTTCCCTGGAAAAATTGATGTAATCCCAGACTATGAGAAAATAATCCACAAAGCCCATGCTCTCTATAACTGAGAGCTCATAGAGCATCCTGTCGTGAAGTGTGCCGTCATCCCCGGGATAACGCTCCTTAAAGCCATTTTCGCATAGATATTTCAGATATGCATAGGAATCCGGAAATACCGGCGGATAGTCGAAATGGGGGAGCTTGGTCTCGTGGAATTTTATCTCCACATGACATCTGTCTGCGATAAGCTGTGTGTTTTCCACAGCTTCGGGAATATAAGAAAAAAGTGCCCTCATCTCTTCTTCCGATTTGACGTAATACTGGCCTCCCTCGTATCTCATCCGGTCAGTATCACTTAATCTCTTTCCTGTCTGAAGGCATAACAGGATATCGTGGGGCTCAACGTCCTCACTTAATGTATAGTGGCAGTCATTGGTGCAGACCAACGGGATATTAAGCTTCCTGGACATAGATATCAGGGTCTGGCCAACAAGCTGCTGCTCCTTTATACCGTGATCCTGAAGCTCTAAATAGAAATTGTCCTTACCGAAGATCTGCTGATAACGGAGAGCCGCTCTTTCAGCCTCTGCCAGATTACCCCTTACGATATTTCTCGGTATCTCTCCCGCAAGACAGGCTGACAGGCAGATAAGACCCTGATGGTATTTCTCCAGGGTCTCCATATCCACTCTCGCCCTATAGTAATAGCCCTCGGTAAAACCGACGGAAACGATCTTCATGAGATTTGCGTAACCTTCGTCATTTTCCGCCAGGAGCACGAGATGATAATATCTGTCATCATTAGCCCCGGATTCCTTATCAAACCTGGAACCCGGGGACACATAGATCTCACATCCTATGACAGGGTTGATCCCGGCATCCCTGCACGCCTTATAAAAGTCTATAACACCAAACATGACACCGTGGTCTGTTATGGCGGCAGCAGTCATACCGAGCTCTTTCACCCTGGCCACATATTCTTTTATCTTATTGGAACCGTCCAGCAAGGAGTATTCCGTATGTGTATGTAAATGGACAAAACTCATTTCTTATAAGTATTTCTTAAGCGCGTCAACCTTATCCAGCTTCTCCCAGGGAAGATCCACATCCGTCCTTCCGAAATGCCCGTATGCAGCGGTCTGCTTGTAAATGGGGCGGCGGAGATCCAGCATCTTTATTATGCCCGCGGGACGGAGGTCAAAGTTCTCACGGATGATCTTTGTGAGCTCCTCGTTGCTGACCCTGCCTGTACCGAAAGTATCGGCCTGAATGGAGGTGGGCTCCGCAACACCGATAGCGTATGAAAGCTGTATCTCAACCTGATCCGCAAGACCCGCTGCAACTATGTTCTTTGCCACGTATCTGGCTGCGTAGGCCGCTGAACGGTCAACCTTTGTGCAGTCCTTTCCGGAAAAAGCACCACCGCCGTGGCGTGCATATCCGCCATAGGTGTCAACGATTATCTTTCTTCCTGTAAGACCGGCGTCACCGTGAGGTCCTCCGATAACGAAACGTCCGGTGGGGTTGATGTAGATCTTTGTCCTGTCATCTATCATTCCTTCGGGAACAACGGGATCAAAGACATACTTTTTGATATCCTTGTGTATCTGCTCCTGGGTGACATCATCATCATGCTGTGTTGAAATAACAACAGCCTCAAGCCTTGAGGGCTTTCCGTTCTCGTCATATTCTACGGAAACCTGTGATTTTCCGTCGGGACGCAGATATTTAAGGGTGCCGTCCTTCCTCACCTTTGTAAGCTGCAGTGTGAGCTTGTGGGCGAGATCGATGGGATAGGGCATATAGCCGGGTGTCTCGTTTGAAGCGTATCCGAACATCATTCCCTGGTCTCCGGCTCCGATGGCACCGATCTCGTCATCCGACATGTTCTTTTCAAGAGCCTTGAGATCTGCCTTTGTTTCAAGGGCATTGTCCACACCCATGGCAATGTCCGCAGACTGTTCGTCGATTGCCGTAAATACTGCACAGGTATCAGCATCAAAGCCGTACTCTGACTTGGTGTAGCCTATCTCCCTTACCGTATCCCTGACAGTCTTCTGTATGTCCACATAAGCCTTGGTGGTGATCTCTCCGGTCACTACCACGAAACCTGTACATGCCATGGTCTCGCAGGCAACCCTGCTCATGGGATCCTGTCTGATGCATTCGTCGAGAATGGCGTCCGATATGGCATCACAGACCTTGTCGGGATGCCCTTCAGTAACTGACTCTGATGTGAAAAGCCTTTTTTCCATATTTAACTCCTTTCTTTCCCGGGGATATCCCCGTATGCCGGCTTTGCCGGAACATTTCCTTACAAAATCCGTGCGCATCCGCCGGAGGCTTTATAGTGAACGACATATTTATTTTGTCTTTCACTATAAAAATCGAGCCCACTGCACAGAGTGGACTCGATTTATTATCAAATCCTCTCATTGTTCGAAATCATTCGCTCAAGGGTGGCACCTTCCCGCAGCCGGAGCCCGGGAGGTTGTCGTGACTTCACAGATCCTTTGCATCTCCATCACTCTTAATAAGAGAAATTATTCGCAGTATTCAGTTAGTGGACTGTATCTATTCAGAACCTTTCAAATCCTGAATAGTGGACTTATAAAAAATAATCTACAACTATAAGTCCCTGTTGTCAACAGAGCCGGGGTTACAATTCAGCGGCCTGCCGATCCAACGGATTACAGCTCCTTCTTCCACAGTCCGTGGAGATTGCAGTGCTCATAAACTGCAACAGCCTTTTCGCCGTCAGCGAGAACAAATTCAGCTACCGGCTCGTTTCCGGGAACGATGTCCCTCTTCTGGAAGCCCTTGTCTGTCTCCAGGATAATGAAATCAATGTGGTGCTCTTCCAGAGCAGGATGCATTGTGGATCCCACCTGAACCTTAACAGTCTGTCCGTCAACAGTCACGTCGGGAACATGCTTTTCCTGCGCAGCATCGGTGGTATTGGCCTTAACCTCTTCCATCTCGGAACCGCAGCACTCAGGTGTGCAGCCGGATTTCTTGCCTAAGAATACCACAAAGTTCCCACACATATTACATTTGAAAAATAACATTTTCTCCTCCTGTTCTCCGGATCCTGTCATATCAGCACCGGATACTTATTATGAATTTTAATAATTCTCTTCGTGAACCTCGAAAAATGCCTGAGGATGAGCGCAGACAGGGCAGGCTCCGGGTGCCTTGGTGCCTACAACAATATGTCCGCAGTTCCTGCACTCCCAAACCTTAACTTCGCTCTTTTCAAATACCTGCTGGGCTTCAACGTTCTCAAGGAGCTTCCTGTATCTCTCCTCGTGCATCTTCTCAATGGCAGCAACCCCTCTGAACTTTGCAGCTAAAGCCTTGAACCCCTCTTCCTCGGCTTCCTTTGCCATACGCTCATACATATCTGTCCACTCGAAGTTCTCACCGTCTGCGGCGGCCTTCAGATTTTCCGAAGTGTCTCCGAGCATGCCCAGCTCCTTAAACCAGAGCTTTGCGTGTTCCTTTTCGTTGTCGGCAGTCTTTAAGAACATGGCAGCGATCTGCTCATATCCGGCCTTTTTTGCTACGGAAGCAAAATAGGTATACTTGTTCCTTGCCTGGGATTCCCCGGCAAAAGCCTCCAAAAGATTCTTTTCTGTTTTTGTTCCTGCATAGGGATTTGCCATTACATTTTCCTCCTTAAAAAGAAAACTATTGTTGATAAAGATTATAACACGTTTGTGTCATGGTATTTCTTAAATAATCATAAACTATGATTTAAGCACCAAAAATAATTTAAACCCCGAAAATCCGTTTTCAGCGAAATCAAGATCATCCTCATTTATTTATCACTTCGCTGAATGACGGAGGATCATAGTCATATCCCATGCCGATGCTGCCTTCCTTTAACACAACTGTGGCGGCATGGTCAGCGGCGGCCTTCAGTGCCCTTTTTATCCGGTTCCTGCTGTCCATCCTCTCATTTCCGGCACCGGGATTTCCCTCCGGACATGACAGATATTCGGTAAGAAAGGCTCCGATAAAGGAATCCCCCGCTCCCAGGGCATCCTTCGCCTCTCTTTTCTCCACCTCATGTATATAATACTCTTCGCCGTCATAGGCTATTATGGGATCGCATCCTCTGGTACCCACTGCCACTAAACATCCTCTGTCCACTGCATCTTTAAGCAGCTCTCTTATGGCTTCCTCATCAAGATGGCTGCAGGAGAAAAATCCGTATTTAATGTGGGGAGCGATCTTTTCTATATCCTCCCCGGTAAAAGCCGAGTGGAAATCATAACAGATGTCAATACCGTGTTCTTCGTGCAGCCGCCTTATGGTCTCAGGTGTCACATCCGCCACCCTGCCGGTGGTGATCACATTGAAGCTCTTTACATACTCCACCTCATCATCCGTAAACTTTACAGGGTGGAGATCCGTCACCCCCTCCTGGTTCCAGGCTAAAAATATCCTGTCCCCGTCATCTTTCAGCTTCACAAGGCTGTACCCGCTAGAGCCCTTTTCATGGCGGCATTTAGTGATATCCACATTTAAGTCCCGCAATGTCTTTTCCAGTATCTCTCCCGCAAGATCATTGCCAAACACCCCGATAAAACCCGCCTCAGCTCCAAGGAGAGCGGCATTGCATACTACATTGTATTCATTGCCTCCGGGATACATCCTTTTTTTATCAGGATAAATATCCATGGTGGCGACCCCGGCGCCCAGGATCCTCACCTTTTTCCTGGTCTCTGCTTCCGAAGCACTCTCCTCTTCCTTAGCTTTTTCCGCTCCGCAGCTGACACCCGCGTCCCTGTTTTTCTTAAAATCCACGGGCTCATAATCCTGCAGCGGCGCAAGATATCCCCTTTCCTTAAGCTTATCCTGGATAATATCCAGAAGCTCCTCGGAATTTGCTTCCACCGTATGGTAATGGTAACCCGAGGTGATATTCATAAGCAGGCTGGATTTTCCGCTCATTATGTCAGATAGGAACTTTTCTATATCCATCCTGCTTCCGATATTTAGCTCTGCCCTGACAGTACCGTACACCCTGTGGGAAACGAAAACATCCCTTACGATCCCCCCCAGGTCCACAATAAGCTTCAGTTCATCCCCGACCTCTTCCTCCTTGTGGACAGCCTTAAAAACCCTTACCGCATTTTTGCTTTTTATCAGCATATAGCCGGTATTGGTGGATACCACGTTCTGCCCCTCTGCTCTTAAAAGCGCAATATCCTGAACGATAACCTGCCTGCTGACATTCAGCTTTGACGCAAGGCTCCGGCCTGATAATGCCTCCCTGCTGCTGCCGAGAAGCTCTGTTATTTTTTTTCTTCTCTCACTTCCGGTCATTTTCCAAGTATTTCCCTCAATGCCGTAATATATGGTTTTTGCAGCCTGGCTTCCGCAAGAACCTGATCCTCTGCAAACACTTCATCTGCCGAACCGTCCATAAGGATCCTTCCGTGGGCCATGACTATCACTCTTTCAAAATTTTCTTCCACAAAATCCATATCATGCAATATGGCGATGATCAGCTTTCCCTTCCGTGACAATTCACGGATCATATTTCCTATAAGCCTTTTCCCCGGGTAATCCTGGGCTATGGTGGGCTCGTCAAGTATGATCACATCCGTATCCATGGCGACCACAGAGGCTATGGCGGTCATCTTCCTCTGATAGAGCTCCAGATCATAGGGGTTGACGTTCTCCAGTCCCGAAAGCCCCATAAGTGAAATGGCGTTAAGGGATTCCTCCCTTGCCGTCTTTTCGGTCATCCCGATATTTAAGGGTCCGAACATGACTTCATCCAGAACCTTGTATTTAAAGATCTGGTCATCGGGATTCTGGAATACATACCCCACCTTATCCGCCAGCATCGCCACGGTTTTTCCGGAAATGTCCTCCTTACGGAAATAAATTCTGCCGGACACCGGCTTTAACAGTCCCTTTAAAAGCCTCACCAGTGTTGTCTTTCCGGCTCCGTTCTGTCCAATGACCGCGGTGGGACGCTCATCCAGCAGGATATTCAGTCCCTTGAATATCTGCACATTTCTGATATATGAAAAGTCCAGCTCCGAGGTCCTGAAAACTTCTTCGTTTCCGGAGGATACTATTTTTGCCGGAGCATCTTTTTCAGGGGATACCCCCTTTTCCCTGAAAAGCCTTTCTGCATCCTCAAGCTTAACGGGATATGTGCCGTCCTGAAGGGTCAGCGCATATTCCCTGCAGATCCTTGTGAAAGCGGGAGGCTCAACACCGCACTCGTCAAGATCCTCCCGTGAAAAGACCTTTTCAGGGGTGTCAAAGCATCTGACCTTTCCTCCCTCCATAAGGATTATCCTGTCGCAGTACTTTGCCAGCTTTTCAAGCTTCTGCTCTATCATTATTATGGTGATACCGGTATCGGTAAGATCCTCCACCACCCTGAAAACCTCCTCGGTTCCCTGGGGATCAAGCTGCGACGTGGGTTCATCGAGAATGATGACCTCCGGCCTCATACAAAGGATACTGGCAATAGCCACCCTCTGCATCTGTCCCCCGGAGAGCTCAAAGGGATTTCTCTCCCGGTATTCCCAGATATCCAGCTGTTTTAATACCTCTTCCACCCTTGAGCGTATCTCCTGCGCAGGAAAACCCAGGTTCTGCAGCCCGTAGGCCACCTCGTTAAAGACGGTTTCCGCAGCCCCGGACAGCTGGTTAAAGGGATTCTGAAAAATTAACCCCACATGTCCGCACATTTCCTCCACCGGAGTGTTCTCCGCGATGACGCCGCTTACCGTGACCTTTCCCCCGTAGGCGCCGTTATGGAATCTGGGAACCAGGCCGTTTACCGCCTGTCCCAGGGTACTCTTTCCGGCTCCGTTTCTTCCAACTATTCCGATAAACTCGCCCTTCTCTATGGAAAGAGTGATATCGTCAAGAGCAAGCCTGTCCGTACCCGGGTATCTGTATTTCAAATGCTCTATCTGTATCAGAGACATGACTTCACCCTCCATACCACAGCTAAAATCAAAAGGCTGAAGAGCAGGGCTGTGATCACCGTATCTCCTTTAAGCTTCTGTCTTTCACTGATAAAGGTCTTTTTGTTCTTTCTGCCAAAACCCCTGACCTCCAGTGCGATGGCCCGCTCCCTGGTATTGATGAGGGCGCTCATCACCACCGGTGAGATAAGGGGGAGAAAGGCTTTTATCCTTGTCATGAGAGACCCCTCAGTCTCCATTCCCCGGCTTCTCTGGGCATCCAATATGGTGTCCTTAGTCTTCATCATCTGGGGTACTATCTGGAATACGGAATTGATCACATAACCGAATTTCGACGAAAACCCGTTTTTCTCCAGCTCCTCCACCAGCTCCTGGGGTGGTGTGTTCAGAACAAAAACCGCAAAGGAAAGAAGCATGTTCAGGATATTCAAGCATATCCCCGCCGCATACATTACCCCTTCCCTGTAAAACACCAGAAAACCCAGTGACAGAAGGGGTATCTCATTTTTATGGAAAAACAGACCCTGCACCAGAAAGATCACAATGATAAGCGTAAAGGAAAAGGCTATAAGGGGAACGGCCCTCTTCAGTGTCTTCCCGATGATAAGAAGCAGGATGCTTGAAGCTATGGTCACCGCAAAAAGGATCTTTTTACCCCCGATCAAAGGCACCAGTATGGCTGTCAGCACATACAGCAGTTTTGTATAGGGATGCAGCCTGTTTAAATAGGTACCCTGATCAACATAAAGACTTAAGCCGCTCACTTAGTCCAGCCTTTCCACTTCCGCATTCACATCATAGAGAGCCTTGATCTTCTCCGGCAGTCCCTTGAGAATAAAGAAAGCAATGATAATCGTAATGATCTTATCCGGTACGTCCACCAGTATCTCGTCAATGAACGAACCAAGTAAAACCGGCAGTCCGTTGGCCTGTGTTACGGCAAAGGCCGCATCTCCCCATACATTTCCGGTGGTTCCGCCCCAGAACATCACGTTTAAGGGAGTAGAAATGATGACTGCCGCAAGTCCTGCAGCCAGAGCGCAGATAAGGGATTTGGGAAGGGTTTCCATAAATCCCATCCTTGCGGTAACACCTACCGCAATGCCGATGCCAAAGCTTGTAAGGGCATAGATCAGGGTAATGTTGTCACCTGTGGTAAGTCCGTAAATAATGTTGTTGATGGCTCCGCAGACACCGCCGATAACAGGACCGCCCAGGCACGCCCCGATACAGGTACCGATGCAGTCAAGCCACAGCGGAAGCTTTAAGAGTGATGCAAAAAGCTTTCCCAGGTAGTTGATGCCTATGCAGGCAGGTATCAGCACGATAGTTGCAGCATTCAGTTTTGTTTTGAACAGATTTCCCATAATCATCCTCCTTTAAGTTTATAAACTCCTTTGTTTTTCCTGTCACTACACGGTTTCATTAAGGTATTCCATCGTATCCGTTATCCGGACATGCAGCGGTTCAAGCCCTGAGAGCACGGTTTCCACCGCCTTTTCGTTTTCCCCATTTAGGCCCAAAACCCCGTCCCTTAAATAGATCACATAGCATCCGAGATCGATAAGGGAAAAAACCGTAGACAGCACACAGCACTCCGCCACCACTCCGGCCACTATGACCCTGTCCGCATTTTCTGCCGCTTCCCTGACCTCTGGGATATCAAGGGATGAATACACGCTTTTTGTGTACAGGGGATATCGCTTCAGCTCATCCTTAAAAGCATCCATCATGGCGTTTGCGTACCTGTCACCGTTTATCCCCGCATTCTCACTGTTGTAATCCTTCCATATCCCTTTGGGGTCATCAGAGGCGAGAAAACGGGTAAATATCACATCCATATCCGTACCCTTCCGGGCAATGACGGATCTTATCCTCTCCGCAACCTTTTCCGACCCGGGACAGCTCCACTCACCTCCGGGTCCGTAGACATTCTGCATATCTATCACCAGCAAAAGATCCCTGCCCATAAGAACCAGCTCCCTTTCTGTCCTCTGTTATATCTGAATTGTCAGGTGACAAGACAGGTGTAAATATAGCTGTCATTTTACAGCCCGGAACCTGTTCTGTCAATAGAAAACTTTCAAAAGCCGGGAGGATGTGTTATAGTAAACGGACTGATCCGTTTACTATGTAAGTGATTTTTTCGTTGTACTATCGAAGAAACAGATAAGCAGGATTAAAAGTTATTTATGAACAGATCCTTACTGTCAGATAATAACTGTTTTTAAGGAAGGGGGAAAAACTATGAAACCTTATGCCGAAATGTCAAAAAAGGAATTAAAACTGGAGATAGAGAGCCTCCGCACGGAGTACAGGAAATATCAGGGAATGGAGCTTAAGCTGGATATGAGCCGCGGAAAGCCCTGTCTGGATCAGCTGGATCTCTCCATGGGCATGATGGATGCCCTGAATTCCCATGCGGACCTCTCCTGCGAGGACGGTACGGACTGCCGTAATTACGGTATGCTGGACGGTATCCGGGAAGCAAAGGAGCTTATCGGGGACATGATGGAAAACAACCCAAACAACATCCTGATCTACGGAAACTCCTCGCTGAACGTTATGTATGACCAGATATCCCGCTCCTATACCCACGGTGTAATGGGAAACACTCCCTGGTGCAAGCTTGACAGGATAAAATGGCTCTGTCCCGTTCCCGGATACGACAGGCATTTCGCCATAACAGAGTATTTCGGTATTGAGATGATACCGGTGCCCATGTCACCCGCCGGCCCCGATATGGATATGATAGAAAGCCTGGTTGCTGAGGACAAAACCATAAAGGGCATCTGGTGTGTGCCAAAATACTCCAATCCCCAGGGATATTCCTACAATGACGAGACTGTGAGACGCTTTGCAAGGCTTAAGCCGGCTGCCGGGGACTTCCGTATTTACTGGGACAACGCCTACGGAATACACCACCTCTATGACGATCACCAGGACTATCTTATAGAGATACTGGCAGAGTGCAAGAGGGCCGGAAACCCGGATCTGGTGTATAAATTCTCATCAACATCAAAGATCACCTTCCCGGGCAGCGGTATCGCCGCCATTGCCACCAGCGCCAATAACCTGGAGGACATCAAGACACAGCTTAAGAAGCAGACCATAGGCCACGACAAGGTGAACCAGCTCAGGCATGTACGTTTCTTTAAGGATATCCACGGAATGGTGGAGCACATGAGAAGACATGCGGACGTGATACGCCCGAAATTTGAGGCAGTTGAAAATATCTTTGAGGAAAAGCTGGGAGCCCTTGGAATAGCTGAGTGGACAAAGCCCAACGGAGGCTATTTCATAAGCTTTGACGGCATGGAGGGCACTGCTAAGCTCATTGTGGACCGGGCGATGAAAGCCGGAGTAAAGCTCACTCCCGCAGGCTCCACCTGGCCAAATATGCATGACCCCAAAGACAGCAATATAAGGATAGCACCCACCTATCCCACTCTCGAGGACATTACCACGGCGTCCCGGCTGTTTACGGTCTGCGTAAGGCTGGTATCTGCCGAAAAGCTGTACAAAGAATTATGATGCGGAACAGAGCATTATAAAGCAGAACAAGGATGAAAAAGGGCTGGACAGCTTGCGGCGGAAGCTTACTGAAGCAAGGTTCAGCTCTTTAATTCTTTTTTCCTTATGTACATAAGGGCATCGGCCCTCTCAAAGACCTCGTGAAAGCTTTTATCCTGTTCACGGACATATTCGGATATGCCTGCGGCAATGACCACCCGGGTGTCCTTCTTATTGCGCTCCACCTGGAGGTTCAGTTCCTTCATGATATCTTTTCTGTTTTCATAATCGGTTCCCACAAGCACTGCCACAAATTCATCCCCACCTATCCTGAATACAGGGCTGTGCTTAAAGAGAACGCATATCATTTTACAGGCATTACGGATAAGCTCGTCTCCCGCCTTATGTCCCATGGTATCATTTACCTGTTTCAAACCGTTGATGTCACATACCACAATAGCAAAATCCTGCATATTGCCGTCCTTTATCTCGCTGTTGAACATCGCTTCCTTTTCCACATATGCAGCCTTGCTCTTTACCCCGGTGAGAGGGTCGGTATAGGCAACGGTTTTCGCTTCCCCCAGCTCCTTCTCATGCTCCAGCTCACGCTTAACCATAATAGACTGGTTGCTTAAGATTATCCAGATCGCAAAGGCAAAAAGAACCACCGTTACTCCGGTGCTGTAATTATTCACTCTCGCCAGCCTTGCCATCTCTTCCCTGATAAAATCATCCGTATACTCATCGGATTCCTCGGTAGTGGCATCCAGATTATAGTAATCGATAATATCGTTCATGGACTGTTCCGTAGCTTTGGCGGAAAGCTGTTTCACCCATTCAAGGGATGTCATCAGTACCAGCACTAAAAGCACCACCCATACTATGCCGGATTTCCCGAATCTCCTGTTCTTCTGGTCATGTTTCAGGATCTGTCTGAAAACAATGAGACCGATGATGGCCCACACGGCAAACAGGATATAGGATTCAGTGGCCATCGCTCCCGAAGACAGGAAATTTGGCAGCGCCAACAGAATCATAAAAAATATCATTACCACCGAACCTATTGCTCCGGTGATCATCTCCGTCTTCTTTCCTTCCATGAAGGCCTTGGAAAAGGCTGCACCTGACACAAAACCGTAGATCATGGTGGCTCCCAGGGTGGTGACATCCACTATCCATCCCACCGCCGTTCTGCCGAAAAACGGGATGAAAAGTGAGATAATGATGATCAGGGCTATGGCATTTACCGGATTCTTTGCTTTATTTAATTTCAGAAAACGCGGCGGCAGCACCTGATCCTTTGCCAGGGCATAGATAAGACGGCTTAAAGCCAGTGTATTTCCGATAAGGCTTGTGATCACCAGTGATAAAAGGGTGATCATCAGGATCACAACTCCAGTCATTCCCATATAGCGGTTTGCCGCATAAAATGCGGGAAGGGCCTTAAGTCCGCTTAAGTTCCCGATATCCCTTATGTAGGACAGATAACTGCGGTACTCCGGCGGATAGGTCGTAATGGATAGCAGTATCACAAAAATATAGAGAATGGTGGTGGAAATGATAACAACGGTAAAAATCGGAAATATCTTCCGGCCGGGGAAATTCAGTTCTTCGGTGGAATTGGAGATATTTTCAAAACCGATAAAGGCCCAGGGTGATATGCAGGCAATCTTTATAACCTGGTACATAGCGCTTTTTTCAGGAACAAATGCAGGGTTAAATACCGCAATCCCTCCCGGTGTTCTGGAAAAAGAGACCACAAAGCAGACCACTATCCCCAGGGTAAAAAGTGACGAAAGTATCACCATCAATATACATTTTAAGCGTCTGGTACCGGAAACAAAGAGACCCGTGATTATGAGCGCTGCCATACAGAGCAGTATTTCTCCGGGATAGACATCATATTGAAGGATATGGTAATGAGATCCGAAACGGAAAAGATCTCCGAAAAAATAACTGGCAAATATGGGCAGGGACGTGACATTTGCCCATAATATGGCTATATACGTAAGAGCCAGAAACCAGGCGGTAAGAAAACCGTAGTCAAACCCGAACAGCTTTCTGGTGTAGGTGTAGGCACCTCCCGCATCCGGAAAAATATCCATCATATAGTGGTAATTCCTGGCTATAAACAGCATGACCACTGCGCCGATAATAAGCCCAAGAACACTACCCGCAGGCCCTGCGCTGGAAAGATAAGTATTTCCCGTAATAACAAAAGATCCCCAGCCCATGGCAGTTCCTATGGAAATGGCCCAAACACCGGCCGGCGACAAATACCGCTCAAGGCCGTTTTCGTTTTTCTCCGGATTATTATTATCCATACCGTTTGTCCCCCCGGTAGAAGATATTTTCCCGATCTGTACCCCGTGAATAGATAACCTCTATTTTACTATTTCAATCCCATAATTACAATACTTATATCCATCCTCCGTCCAGGGTGATTATCTGTCCCGTCAGATATTCACCGGCATTGACAAGCATATATATGAGCTCTGCCACTTCCCCGGGACTTCCCATCCTGCCGGCGGGAATCTCCGAGACCAGTTCCCGTACCTCTTCCGGACTCAGCTTGGAATTCATATCCGTGTCTATCACCCCCGGTGCCACGGCGTTAACCTGAATATTGCTGGGCGCCAGCTCCTTTGCCAGGGATCTGGTAAAGGCGTCCACACCGCCCTTTGAAGCGGAATATGCACATTCCATGGAGGCTCCCGACCTTCCCCATACCGATGAAACATTGATGATCTTTCCGGCGTGTTTCTTAAGCATTTTCGGAATGGCAAGGGCGCAGGTATTGAACATGGACGTGAGATTTGTTCTGATCACCAGATCCCAGTCCTTAGGCTCCATATCCTGCAGCAGTCCGTAATAAGCAACCCCCGCATTGTTTATCAGCACATCCAGCGTGTCTGTTTTGTCCATTACGCTTTTGATAAACTCATAGTCCCCGGCATCTCCAGCAAAATGATGTCCCGGCAGTCCGCTTAGGTCTTTTATATCCCTGTGGGAAATAAGAAAGAGCTCATATCCCTCTTTTGCAAAACTTTCGGCCACTGCCCTGCCTATTCCCCTGGAAGCCCCGGTAATAAGGCACCTGGGGGCGTTTTCTTTCCATCCTTCAGATCTGTCCGCGGTATTATCCATTTTTTTCTTCCTTATCCTCCGCTAAAGAACTGCTGAAACAGTCATCTGTAAATCTCACGAACACCGAAAAACAGAGGAGCGGTACGATCTCCATCAGGACCCTGTTTCCGGAATCGCTGGTCCTTACAGCCAGTACTCCGCCCCTTTCAAAACATACGGCAATTATCGTAAATACCATGGCCGCAGGGAAAAATACAGCCACCGGTATATCCTTCCCCCGCCTTTTAATGAGCTCATGGAGAAAAATAAGACAATACACCCCAATCACGATAATGAATGAGCCCCAGCCGTTCCCAAGCCTGATATTCCGTAAAAACGCCTCTATATCAGCGATGTAGCGCCCGGGGTTAATGACCAGGAGCCCCAGATTTCCCACAAACAGGGCTATGAGCAGCAATACCGGAACGTATTTTTCACTGATGATTCCCCTGAAAAATATTATGTAAACAAAAAGCAGAATAATGAGCCCCGCCATAGCCAGCGCGGTCTTGATATCCAGAAAACTGTACAGGGGATCAACCCCGAGCCTTAAGTATATCGCCCCGTAATAACCAAACTCCATAACCGCCAGAGGGATGCCGTAAAGACAGATAAGCTCTTTCTTTGAAAAAGGCAGCACTGACAGGGACATTACAAGCACAAATACGACCACTCCCCCTTCCATCCGGCACATGGAGAGCATGGCGGAAAAAATGAAAATGATAAAGCGAAGATCCCATCCCGGCCTTTTCTCACGGATATACTTAAGAGACAGATAAAAAAGGCAGAACAGGTAATCCATGAAATAGACGTTTGACAGTACCCATTTTGAAAGGACTATAAAGGGCTCGGCCGTGACCAGAAAGAGGGTTCCGGATAGAGCCGTCAGATATCGCAGCGTCTTTTTCTCCTTTAAGCTGCCGCTGCTCTCAAAGAGGGCTGCAAAGAAGATCAGAATAAAATTGATATTGAAAAAATGCTGTATCCCGAAGGTTTCATCAAAGCCTGCGGTAAAGGGGAGACTTTGCAGCACCGCCGTGGTCTGTCCCACATCCGTAAGGAACTTGTCCAGTGCGGGAAACAGATAACCCGCATCCACAATGACCGAGGGATACATGGAATAATAATAGACAGAATCATTTGATACATACTGGGAAAGAAGCCCGGAACAGGCCGCAGCCGCAAGGACTGCTGCCAAAATGAATCCGGAAACAGTCATCAGCAGATTCTTTTTTAAGTTTACATAATTCAGTTTATTGGTCGATGCCTGTTGGTTGACATAATTCGATCCATTGTTTGACGTCTGTTTATTGACATAACTCATCCCATTCTCAGATGTTGATTGGTTTACATAACCCGGGATTCTGTCTTTTCGTTTTGTTATGATATATATGACAACCAGCATTATCACATATAAAACCGCCACACTGGCAAGGCAGAATCTTACGCCGCTAATCAATAAAAGAAAACCGGAAACCGAATAGAGGGAGAGCCCCAGAGGAAATGAAAGGAGAAGCTCCCAAAAGACATCCATCCTTTCCCTTAAAAGCCTTAAGGGAATATATCCCGCGGCAAAAAGACCGAGGATCGTTAGTATCTGCCTCAGCATAAAAATGCCCTGAAAGCTCCCTGTCAAGTTTTTATATGCTTCAATGATCATAGATTTATAAGTTCCGCGTATTTCTCCTCACTCATTAAATACAGGTCCTCATTATCCGTCCAGAGGGCCACTAAAACCCCTCCTGTATCAAGACTGTCGAGGTTTACATAAATATTCGGCTGCATATCCTTCCCCTTTTCCTTCAGCTCTTTTTCAGAAAAGGTGCTGTAATACCAGGAATACCAAAAGGCCGATGCCTGCTGCACTTCTTCCCTGTTAAGGGCAAAGGAGTACTTCAGCATGTCATTGGCTTCCCCGATATCGTAAAATCCCGGGCTGTCAGGAGACAGGATCTTTGACACCTCTTTTCCCGCGGGAAGAGTATTATCCACCGTAAC
>CAMJPM010000028.1 GCA_946407725.1 uncultured Lachnospiraceae bacterium | reverse complement strand
ATTGGTGTCTACAGCAATACCTCACAAAACCCACCTTGTCACTTTCTCCCTGACGGATAGAGATAATGCTCACACTTCCCGGATCCAGTATTTCTGCTACCAATGCGTGTCCTGCTTCATGGTATGCTGCTCTTTTTAAGGTATCCTCACATATATGGTTTTCCATTATTTCTGCCCCAAATTCAAGTTCAAGATAGGCTTCAACAACATTATCCATGTCTATCTTTTTCTGTCTCTTAAACGCTGCATCCATTGCCGCATTCTTTATCACGCATTCCAAGGTGGCACAGGATTCTCCCTTAAGCATCTTACCGATAGAAACCTCATCCAGTTCACCCTTCATTCCTATGCTGTCAAGATAATGCCGTACTATCCTTGCTGCTTCATATGCTTTTGGCACTCGGGTTTTTATTCTCTTCCCAAGTCTCCCGGGTCTCAAAAGAGAATCCGGGATCTTTCTGATATTGTTAGCCGTTGCAATAACGAATACATCCTTATTCGCTATCTCATCGATGCACGATTGAATAACCACAAATTCCTCGGCATCCTCTACATCATCCTTGTCTGAAAACTTATCCATATCATCCAGAAATATGATGGATGGAGTATTTTCTTCCGCAGCCTTAAATGTCTCGACAATCTCGTCTATGAACTTCCCATCAGCAGACTTCTTCCGGCATACAAAGGACTTTCTGTTCACTGCCTTGATCAGAGCGCTAACCATCGTGGTCTTTCCTGTTCCCGGTTTTCCTACAAGGATTATTCCATTATTCATGGTTGCTCCGAGGTTTTTATAGATATCCGGATTATTCAGCATGTCCACGACCACGCTGAGTTCTTTTTTGATTTCGTCATATCCTTTTATTTCTTCAAAATAGTCCTTCATTTTCTTTAATCTCCTTTTCTTACATTCTTACAGCATCCCCGATGGTACAAATGCTATTTTCATTTTCATAGCCTGTCGACTATTGATCTCATCTCCTCTTTCCATTGTTCAACTTTTTCCCCGCCGGTAAACCATCTACAGTCATAGTCCGGAGATATGATTCTCATCCATTCTGTCCCGACAGCTTCCTGAACTCTCGGTGTCCCGTGTTTAAGCATTTCTGCAAAAACATCTCTCACCCACACAATTGCTGTCTCTTTGATCAAGAACGGAATCCTCATTATCATGAATCTTTTATCCTTTTCAATTATTTCAATAGCTGCAAGTATGTTCTTCGCATAGTTCTTGTTATCCGTATAAACAAGTGCCTCATCTACTGCACGTATTGGATAACACGCCAGGTCTTCCTCACACCTTTGCTCTGTACATCGTACAGTTAGCTCATATATGTAATCGATCTTCATATATAAGCCTCTTTGTATTAAATCATCATAACAATGCGCTTCATCTCTGCCTTGTATCATTCTTTTTGCTCACGTTCTTCCAGTAAGCCATGTGCCTTTTCGATTACATAATAAAAAAAGCAATGTGCGTTTTTTAGCACATTGCCTCATTTTGCTTTTATCATCGAATGATTTACAAGGTAATTAACAAACCCTGTACACTTCTCCCTTAAATCCATACTTAGCCATATAATATTTGATTTTGGGGTTACTGCCATTGGAAAGGATCTCCAGCCCTTTTTCATTAACCAACGGATGGAAACCGGTCTTATCTGCAAGCATAATACCGTTAACGGTATCAAATCCTTTAACTGTCAGCTTCTCATAGCCTCTTGCAGGAGTTTTATTAGGTGTCGTGTTCATGATAAACCCATCATTCTGCGTCACAAGATCATACATATAGTTCGCATAGAAAAAAATCTCCGTGATTATACCTATCATTCTATTCTTATATTTTAGTTCTACAATGCTTATCTCGCTGTTGTAATATGTCCATAGATCAATAGCTGATTTTCCACCGGTAAAAATCCTGTTTTCCTTCCCCACTTCATCTTTGAACAGTCCTACCGGCAGTTGCCTGAATACATCATTATTTCCCACATCAACTACATCAGAAAGCACTGTCTTCAGAGTATTTCCTTTAGATAGAATATCTTCTATAGCATTTTCATCCTCTTCCCGATTAGTATTACCGGCATCGCAAGTGGCTATATTATTAATAAAGACTCCTGATTCCAGAAAACGCCTAAAGTCTTTTACCTCATTCGATAACTCCTCCGATAACATGAACCAATCATACTGCTCATCAAATCTCATCGCTCTATACAAAAACCTGGCCAGATGACCTTCATTCTTGGTTTTTTCAGGATCCTGATCATAATTCACACCCGGTTTTACATCCAGAACTACTTTTTTATTGCTTTCTTCGTTCAGAATACATGCCTGCGCCGCAACTGCCCATCCTTCAAAAGCATTACACGTCACCTGCATGTTCTCTTCTTCCACTTTTTTCCCATCTAATATCAGCCTGATTTCATTATCGTTTTCTTCAACGGTAAGTCCCTTCGGTTTTCGAACTTTTCTAAAATCCTTTACTTTCTCCTTTTCATGCATTTTTGTCATTTCGGTATTACAATGCAGTTCCGCTTTTCCTTTCATAGTGTATCTCCCCTCCCGGAAATCAGTTATGTCTCTTGCGGCTTTGTGACCGGTGATACCACAACTATTCCTCCGCTTCATCAACCTGTATGTCATAAACTGAACGCCGGTAAAGGTTCAGCATCATATAGGCTAATTCTATGCTGATCACCGGCGATGCGTAGCACTTCCGGAGTGAATTCTTTTATATATGGTGCATATTTATCAATGATTATCCTTCGCTCTGTTTCGATCAATGTACTTTTCGATGATAAGGACAAGTCTGCAAGGATAAACAACATATGGAACACCGGCTTTCCTTCCTTATCAAATTTAAGCTTATACTCAGGCGGGATTAACCCAAGTTCCTGTTTGATCGAAAGTATATTCTTCATTGACTCTCTTATATTACTCCAGTGATCCTTTTCTGTTACTACTTTAATAAAATCTCCATAATGCTTCGATAACCCGGGCTTAACCTTCCCTGTTCGCGTATGTGACGATATGGAGCTGTTGCCATATTTATTCTCTATGAGATATAGTTCACCTTCCTTATCGATCATGATTATATCTATCCTCATACCGGATTCACCAATAGCGTACTCTATATCAAGAACATTCTCGTTATTTTTCGGTAAAGATGCATAATGCTGGTATTCCCTTTCTTTTTTGTGATGTTCATCGAACCAGTCATCCATCATATTCTTAAAATCATCGAAGTACCTTTGAGCATTTTCACCTGTCAGATTTTCTATATTATCAATATTCCGGGTCATGAAATCGCAACATGCGCCACCTTTTTGGTATCCATATTTTTTGTCAAACTTATACGTATAGTAATGCCCCTTCTTTTTTGCATTCTTTTCAGTTATTTTTAAGAGACTGCCTCCCCTGTAATAAATGTTAATGTATCCTTCCCGGATTTCAATGGAATACTCGCTTTCAGGAGCTTTTACCTTCTTGTAAATCCAATTGAGCTCCCCGTCACGATCCTTTAGGTCTCTAATAAAATCATCAGATATTTTACGAACCTTCATGTACCCGTCCTCCTCTTCTGTATTGAATCCTATAAAATACTATCAGAATTCACAACTTTGTATTTCTCAGTAGCTTCCTCATACTCTGTCTTGTAATAATATTTGAGCCATGCCATTTCATATATCAACAAAGCAAATGCGGCGGCATGAGATTTATTAAAACAGCACGGCGCCGCTTTACAGAGCATGTCATATATTTCATTTGCGACATCCTCAGTTATGCCGGATTTGAAATATCCCGGTATAGTCGCTGTTGCTCCATCAACAAACTGCTCCCTCATTATATTGATAACCGGCTGCTGTTTCTTTGACAATGCGCGGCGACCAAAGTCACTTTCCTCAGGCGTAAAACCTCCCAGTATTTGCAATATCCACATGATCTGTTCTTGATAAATCAGGCATCCGTATGTAGATCCCAATAAAGATTCAAGATCAGGACATTCATATGAAATATTCTGAGGATTCCTTTTGTTATGCACGTATTGTTCTATATGTTCTTCTGGTAACGGTCTGTCCAGACTTATTAGCGCCATAAGTTCATCAAAAGACTCCGGCTTGATTGCTGCGAAAAGCTCTTTATTATTAAAACGAAAATCTCCATATATATCATCAACGCATAAACTCTCATAGATAGTCTGATCATTATGATCGATCTCTGCGATATTGATAGCTCTGCCCATTTCTATTGAAATATTTTCAATCGTATCTTTTATTATTGAAAGCTCCACCACGCCTTTAAAACGAATATCCAGTAATTCCAAAAGCCCCGGCATTCCCTTTCCATACTTATCTATAAGATAGTCCAATATCCGTTGCTTTCCTTTCATATCAACATCTATTTGAATACCATAGAGAAAAGATTCCCTTTCAGTATTCAGATATCGCTCAAAAAGAAGGTTATTCTTTATTGGATCGACTCCTGTTATTCCAAGACTGTATGCCACAAGGCTCCCCGGAAGGGATCCGCAGCCTGGAGATATCATAACGTTATTAGACCTTGCAAATCTAATGATATCCTGAAGAATAAGGAATCCTCCCACAAATCCTTTTTCACTAATGACATCTATCTCATGATTTATTCGGATCTCATGCACAGCAGTTATGATTGAATACCTCTTGGAGAGGCCTGCGAGGCACAATTCTTTAAGATACTCTACATCTGTGAGATTTTCGGGAATCATTTCATTCAGCAGTCCATCATTGCATAATTCGCATAGATAAGCACTTGGATAATATGTATTTTCATACGTCTCAGATCCCATATATACAGAAACACCCATGATCTCCATCTTGGGTCTACCTACATCAAATAATCTGCGGATTTTAACACTAAGCCTTTCCTCCCGTCCTGATTCATCTGAAAGTACAATGTCTTCCCTTATGTCCTTAGTAATCTCCATAGCCGATTTCCTCTTATTCTTTCTCTTTTCTTATCAATTCTTCAGCAAGTCTACGATACGCTTCTGCTCCAGGTGCATACGGCGCGTAACGAATTACACTCATACCATAACTTGGAGCTTCTGCAATACGGATATTTCGGGGTATTATCGACTCAAACACCTTATCAGGGTAATGCTTCCTAATATTTGCCTCAACCTCATGTGTCAGGCTTATCCTTGAGTCATATATAGTAAGAAGTATTCCTTCTATATCAAAAATCGGATTTAGCCTTTGTCTTATGAGGTTAATTGAACGTACCAAAAGACCCAGGCCTTCAAGTGCATAATATTCACATTGCACCGGAATTATTACGCTATCTGCCGCTACAAAAGCATTTACTGTAAGAATACTGATTGCCGGAGGACAGTCTATCAAAACATAGTCATATCGATCATCTATATGATCTAATATGGCTTTCAGTCTAAAACTCTCGTTTTCAAAGCCGGAAAGTTCTATTTCAGCTGCGGCCAAACGATCTTCAGATGGAATCAATGCTGCTTTTTCAGGTTTAACGTCTAATACACATTCAGTTATCTCCTATTCTCCGAGAAGTAATGGGTATATACTGTTGGTGATCGCTCTCTTGTCGATTCCAAATCCACTTGTTGTATTAGCCTGGGGATCCATATCAACCACAAGCACTCGCTTTCCCTTCTCAGCAAGTGCAGCCGAAAGGTTTACGGTAGTTGTAGTCTTTCCCACGCCACCTTTCTGCAAGGCAACAGCTATTATCTTCGCCATATCAGTTTTCTCCCAGCCAATTTCTTCCGGTGCTATCCTCAGCTTTCAAATCTATGGTTTTCTTTTCAGTCAAAAATCATTGTACACATGTGTACTCGCTCAATCTCATAATAAAAAAAGCGATGTGCCGTTTTTAGCACATTGCCATATAATTCTAATCATTTCTCATAGGGCTTAATAATGAAATCAACCACCCCATCATTATTTCCTATTATTTCGAAGACAAATATCCGTATATATTTTTTAATAATTTGAAACGCCTCATTGTTTTCAGCATCAAGTTTTTTCACCTCGTCATACTGACTACTACCTCTATAATCTATACAAGGGCTAGGTCCAAATACTGCTATTGCTGGTATAGTATTGGGAAAATCAATTGTGTAAGTCATGGCCTCAGCCACCATTCGACTAATAGTTTCATCATTGTTTTTCGGTGGCTTAACTTCCACACCATACTCTTTATCTTTATACTTGATTCTTAAATCAATATTGCCAACCCCATCTATCTTCTTCTCCATCGGTGTTTCATAGTCTATAATCTCTATACCATCATTCAAATGATGCCACTTTCTCTTTAGTTTACATGACGATTTGCACTTTGTCTTCTTTTCATCATAATAAAACATACAACGACAAATGCTTTTTTCTCTATTTTCCACATCACATTCTTTATAGTATGCTGCACATTTATTATGTTTGGGATTTGTTTTTTTCTCTGAAGGATCCTTAACTCTAAGCTTTTTTGTAAGATAAACTACATCTTTCTTCTCATCTGTGTAGCCGTTCTCACATATTTCTTTTAATACTTTTAATGCCTCCATTCTCATTCTCTGTGATCTTTGATTCATTAAATCTCTGTCTTTTAAGTGTTTCATAAGCTCATTCTTTACTTTTCTCATTATAAACACCCCTTCACTCGTGTAATTTACCTCTTAACTGAACCTACTTGTATTTTTTATAAACCTCAAAAGCCGCCTGCCTTATCCGCTCCCGCATACTCGCCGGTTCCAGAACCTCTGTCTTCTGCCCGTATTGCATTACCCAGTAAAAGAACGCATCCGGATTGCACTTGAGGTCAACTATGATATCATCTTCTTCTCCAAACGCTACCCTAAGATCTTTTCCGAAGTTGTCAACCAGCGTATCCATCATATTCTCATTTGTACGGAGCTTAAAATGTTCTCCCTTTCCGGAATACATATAAACATGCTCCGCCATATATGCTGCCAGATCCAGGCCATTTTCAAGACCTTTTATAGATTTCATTGGTTTACGAGGATCTTTAAGAACCTCAACATCTGTTATCCGGTCCAGTCTGTAATGGGATACGTCATCATATGCGTCATAGTTCCCTATCAGATAGTATTTGCCTTTACTACTGATCATCTGATACGGGCTGACCACATACCTTATGTCATTCTTCGGATGCTGCTTCAGGTCAACTCCATACTGAAGGTAAGAAAAGCTTATCTTCTTTCCTTTGGATATTGCGGTATCTATTGCAGCTATTGACTCCATAACCTGGTTATTCTCAGCATTCCTCCCACTGGATGTGCTGTGGATATGAGAAACATGAGCCTTAAAATACTTATTCGAGAACTTTTCCAGTTTCTTTGCCAGCTGATGAGCCTCTTTATCTGTAATACCTCCGGATGAAAAAATGCTGTCTATCATCAACCGAAGTTCAGCATCTGTGAATTCCCGGGTTTTAAGATAATACCCTTTTTCAGCCGCAATATCATATCCCATTTCCTTAAGACTGGTAATGTTATTCTTTACAGCCCTTCTCTCACAGGCGATCCCGTAGTTGGAATCCAGCAGGTCAATAATGTCCTGCTGTAAAAGCCTGTGATCCTTATCGGAATATTCTCTTAGAATATCCAGGATCAGCATATTCAGCATTTTCTTGGTGCCGGTTCCATACATAAAAGGATCCTCCAATAATTCATCAGAATCATTATTGTAAATTATTGATTTTTCTTTGGTATCTGAAAGCTTTTCCATGAACATTATACACCCTTATATACAGATATTTTCCTGATTACGCTCTAACAATATAAAAATCTATGTGCCATTTTTCGCACATGACCAGTTCAAAGAAAAAAGACGGATAACCACGCCCCACACGCAGCTATCCGTCTCATTTTTATACTGTTCTTTCTGTCCGGACTTTCTGTTTTGTTGCTATCCTTTCAGCCTTTTCTGCAGCTACTTCCGCCTGCATCACATCCATTCTTTCAAGAAGAGAGGGTCTCTCTTCCTTTAGAACGGATCCGGGCTTTTCCTGCTTTACTACAGGTTTTGGCTTTGCCGGGGTCGGCTGATCCTTCTTTGGCATATTGTTGAGGACATTATCAATCTGGTTATAGTTCTGTTCTTCCAGTTCCTCAACTTTTGCCAGGGGCTTATATTCTGTAGAGGGCTCGGCAATTATCGGCTTTTCCCGGCTTAGTCCGATGATCTCCTGCAGTCCCTCAATGGAGAACTTATCTTTAAGTTCTGCCCGGTAACTGTAGATAGCTCCGGAACCGCCTGCGACCACCACATGATCTTGGAGATTTATACCCATTAATTCTGTAGCCATCATTACATTCAGGGTAGTCATATTATCTTCTTTACTCGGAACCGGCTTTTCGATACGGTAGCTCGGATGTGAGTGGAGCATAATAAGGGAGGACGCATTTGAGAGTATAGATGACTTCAGGAGCTCCCTCATAGTAACAAGCGAGGCATTTATGCTGCCGATACTTACGATATTGAAGTTTATGGGGCGGTTCCCGTTATCGAGGTTTACTATGCAGACATACTCCCTGTCCAGCTGCCGCATCATGTCCTTCATCACTTCAATGGCTCTCCTGGGAGTATTGATTTCTTCCGTACTGTATAGCGGAGTCTCTTCGCAGAGCCGGAGCCTGACGCTGACCTGCTCAAGCTTGTGAATCCCGTTCTGTTCCGTCATCTTCTTCACCCCCTTCCTCCAGTGTTACATTCACTATTACCCTGTCATTCAGATATTTAAGAAACTGCACCATTTCATTTACGGTGAGTTCAAAGGTTAAATTATTTTCCATGTTTTCTCCTATTAAGATCCTTCGCTTCGCTCAGGATGACAGATGTTTCTTCTTAGTCCTGGAATTCCATATGGTAGTCGAACTGGAATCCGGATATCTCCTGACCGTTCTTATCCTTATAGCTGAAATTGCTTATGCCCTTGGGAGTGAGATAGGCATCATAGGTCTTTCCCTTTTTGCTCTTTATGCCTCTTACCAGGATACGCTCTCCCTGAAGGAGCTTTGCTATCTGCTCCTCAGACAGTTCTTTTCCCATGGCTTTTCCGACTCTCATACCACACTTTTTCGTGCAGTACGCTCCGTATTTCCCGAGAGCTACGTCAGATCCGCATCTCGGGCATTTACCGAGAACCTTCCGCTCCGGGATCCCGAATACAGCCTTCTGTTCATCACTCACGGCATGGTAGGTCTGAACAAGATCCCTGATCATCTTTTCTATTCCGTCCATAAAGCTTTCGGGATCCGCTTCTCCTTTTGCTATCAGCGAAAGCTTATTCTCCCATTCTGCCGTGAGCTTTGCGGATCTCACAATCTCCGGGAGAACGGTTATCAGTCTTATCCCGTCATCTGTAGGGATCATCTGCTTCTTTTCTCTTCTGACATAGCCGTCATGCACAAGCTTTTCAATGATATCTGCCCTGGTGGCAGGAGTACCGAGGCCTTTCCTCTCCACATCCTCTGCCATCTCATCTGATCCGGCTCTTTCCATAGCTGAAAGAAGGCTGTCCTCCGTATAATGCTTCGGGGGCTTTGTGAAGCTTTCAACCACTTTACTTTTTACTGATCTGATGATCTGCCCTTCCTTAAGATCCGGCAGAGTCTGTTCCTTTTCATTTCCAGTGATCTTATAGTGATCCCGGAATGCATCCTCCAGAGCTTTCCAGCCGTTTTCCGTCACGGTTTTCCCGGACATTGTGAAAGTCTCACCTTCGCAGTTTAGAACAGCCTTGAGGCTTGTATAGCAATGCTTTTCTGAAACTGCGCAGGCAAGTCTCACAGCAACAAGTGTCAGTATCTTCATCTCCGTCTCCGGAATCTCATCCTGAGAAAGGTTCCCGATCTCTGTTGTCGGGATGATCGCATGGTGATCTGATACCTTTTTACTGTTCAGTATCCCGGAATAATCTGCATTTCCCTCTTCTATTTTCAGAAATCCAAGTATCGTGCTACAGCATGACAGCACCTTTTCTGCAGTTTCCTTCATATCATCGGAAAGATATCGGCTGTCGGTTCTGGGGTATGTCACAAGTCTTTTTTCATAAAGACTCTGGGTATAATCAAGGGTCTGCTTTGCAGTAAATCCAAAGAATCTGTTGGCATCCCTCTGAAGGGAAGTAAGATCATAGAGCTTAGGCGCGGCAATGGTTTTATCTTCTCTATTGATCGAAACCACTTCAGCATCCTTCTGATCACATTTTCCTGAGAGTTCTTCTGCAGCTGCCTTATCCTTTATGGGTTTCGTCAAGGCGTCGATGCCATCAGCTATGATATGAACGTTGTAGTAGGGTTCCTTCCTAAATCTGCCGATTTCCGCCTCCCTGTCTACCAGCATGGCGAGGGTAGGAGTCTGTACTCTTCCTACCTTCAGCTTCTTACCGTACAGTGTAGTAAACAGCCTTGTGCCGTTTATTCCAACCAACCAGTCCGCCTCCTGTCGGCATCTGGCAGAAGAATAAAGATCATCATAATCGCTTCCGGGTTTAAGGTTATTAAAGCCATCCCTTATGGCATCTTCCTCCATTGAAGATATCCAAAGCCGCATAAAGGGTTTCCTGCAACCAGCCATTTCATAAACAAGACGGAATATTGCTTCACCTTCACGCCCGGCATCAGTAGCTTCAACGAGTTCTGTAACATCATCCCTGTTCATAAGAGATTTCAGAAGTTCAAACTGTTCTTTTGTATCTTCCTTTATCTCATACTGCCAGGTACCAGGAAGTACAGGAAGGCTCTCATAAGTCCATTTCTTATACTGCTCTCCATAGGCAGATGGCTCTGCCAGTTCTATCAGATGTCCGAAGCACCAGGACACTATCTTGTCATCTCCTTCTATATATCCTTTATGATTTTCCTTATCTTCTATTCCCAGGGCCGTGCAGAGATTCCTTGCAACACTGGGTTTTTCTGTGATTATTAATGTTTTCATGTATGTATATCCTCCGTTTAATAAGATTCTTCGCTGCGCTCAGAATGACAACTATTCTGTTCAGAATGACACAGCCAATGTATTGTTATGCGTTACTGTTGGGGGCCTTCCGCCCCCACCCCCCCGGAGCCTTTGCAAAAAAGGGAACCAAAAAGATGGCTCCCTTTTTTGCAAAGTGAATATGTGCTTTTCCGTCAGGTTTCTTCTTCCCGGACTTCCGTATCATCGCCCTCGGTTTCATCTGATTTTTCCGATTCATCATAAAAACCGTCATCCTCCGTACTCTCGGGTTCTTCATCATCAGGATAATCTCCTTCTTCAGAATCATCCTCCTCTTCCAGGAAATTTCCGTCACGTTCCCGTCTCATTTTCTTAAGCCCGTATATGAATGCTGCTATAAGACCTGCTATGGCAAAGAGGATCATACGGAAAATCAGTGCCTTTCTTCCTGTGTCCTCTTCAGTGGACTCGTCCGCTGCAGCTTCATTTGCTGATGTTTCATCAACAGATACCGCCTCTTCCGTAATCTCCGTTTCCTGTTTTCCGAAAAGATCCGCTATTCCGGACTCCTCCGGCACCTCTGTCTGAAGGTTGTTATTCGGGAGTGCGCTCTCCATCACCATCTCACCGTTATCTACGTCTGCCGCATTCCGGGGAAGGGTTCCGCTCCTTTCCTCTGTCACATTCAGGAGATCGTTCTCCGTGATATCCGTGACAAAGTGTACGGTCTCATCATCCCCGTCCCGGTCTATAATGAGGTAAAATACCTTACCGCTTTTTGCTTCAATCGTATAGAACTCCCTGCCTTTTCCCGGAACGATTTCCGCCTCTGCAGCTTCATACCGGTCAGCTTCCACCAGGGCCTTCTTCTTTTCATCAGATTTGCTGTCACTGCTTACAGATCCCACAGAAGAAAGGGCATTGCTGAATAGATCTACCAGTGTATTTCCCTCTCCGTCCGTCTTTATGTGGTCTGTCACTGTCCCCGTTGCGGAAGCTGGTTTCGTGGCTTCTGCGCTTTCCGGGAGGACCTTATTCTCTTTACCGGTTCCATCCTTCCTCTTGTAATATGGATTATTAACCCTGTAGGTATCAGACATATTCCCGGCGTAGTCCACAGCCTGGATGACAAAGCTCTCATAGCCTGTGTCGAACTGCTGCATACGGATCACAAGTGTTCCCTCCCCGAGATCCGTGAACTCAAAACCATTCACATATACCGCCCTTACACCGGAATCATTATCAGAGGTATCTACGGTAAGGGTGCCGTTATTTACTGCAGCATTCAGTGTTGGCTTTGAAAGGTCAAAGCAGGTTATCCGTTTGTTCTTCGTATAGACCCTGTCCTTTGTATCCGTTATCTCCACATAAACCGTGCAGTTTTCACTTAGTTCCAGAGACATGGTATCTGTGATATCAGTCCAACTACCGCCCTGTCCGATCTTTCCCTTTACTGACTTAATAACAAAATCCCCGCTGTTTTCTGTATCTTCTGCTGAGATTTTTACTGTTGCTTCCTTTCTGTGCCAGCCGGAAGGTTCTGTTATGGTTATCTTTACATTCGGGACCGCCGGTTCCTCCTGTTTTTCTTCTTTCTTTTCTTTACTTTCATTTCCGGGCACCTCGTCTCCGGATGTGCTTTCGCCGGCATCTACCGGTATGATTATCACGTCTTCGTCTCCGGTTTCTCCGGCATAAGCCATCATTGCACCGGAGCGAACCGTAAGAAAGGCAGTTACTTCAAGGACAATGATAAACACCACCAATACCAGAACCGCGATAAGCCTTGATATCATTGTTTCTTTAATTCTTTTCGCCCGTCTCAGCTTTCTTAAGCTCTCCAATTTCCTTTTCCTCCTTTCTCTTCTGCAGGATCATCTCGATCTCCTTTGCATTTATGCCGTTCAGGAAAATAAGCTTTTCCGGCGTTATCCTGCTTTTTCTTATGATCTTTAATTTCTCCGCATCCTCTGCGGTCTTCTCTTTTTCCATCCATTCCTTTTCTTCTTTCTGAAGCTCCGTGATCTTCCCCCGGAGCTTTTCAAGATGTTTCTTTATTCCTTCAAGTTTCATTTGATCTTCGGTTCTCCTTTCCGGCCTGCCCCTTTTACGGCATTCCTGATAACCTGCCGTATCCGTAGAAATGGGACTGCCAGTATGTGGTATTGATATTTGAGTATTTGATTGGGTCACCGGCGTGGATCATGATCCCGTTACCGCAGTAGATCCCCACATGGGATACCGGGTTCCCGGATTTATAGGTTCCGGTGAAAAAGATGATGTCTCCCGGCTGTGCATCTCCCGGGTCTATATGGGCGCATTTATTGTAAATACCCTGGGCTGTTGTCCTTGGCATGTTATAAAACCCGCTGTTTGTCAGCACCCAGCACACAAATCCGGAGCAGTCAAAGCTGGTAGTCGGGTTGCTCCCGCCCCAGACATAGGGATATCCGAGATACTTTTTTGCTTCGTTAAGAAGAGCTTCCACATCTCCTGACACCGGCACATCCGGAGCATCACTGTCATAGAGGCTCCCTTCCCCGTTTTCAAAATAAAATAACGGGTTGTAGTACTCCCCGTTATAAAGACATTCGATATGAAGATGGCTGCCTGTGACGCTTCCCGTACTCCCGGTCCTTCCGATCATCTGACCGTGCCGCACACTGTCTCCGGCATTAACGCTGCGGCTTTCAAGATGGGCGTATTTCGTCATATAGCCGCCACTGTCTTCGATCACGATATAGATCCCGTAATCCTCATCATAGGCTGCCGTTACGACCGTGCCGCTTTGGGAAGCATAGACCGGCGTTCCCTCCGGTACAGAGATATCTACTCCCCTGTGGAACTGTCTTGCCCCGGTCAGGGGATTTTTCCTGTATCCGTAGTAGCTCTTGATATAGCTCTGCCAGTCCAGATCCAGGGGAGTATAGAACTCCTGCCTTGCGCCCTTTGTTTCCTGATACAGGGAATAGAACTCCCCGGTCTCTCCGGTGAGCTCGCTGCTTATCACGCTTTCAAGCGGGGTTGCGGTGAGGACGGTTTCAAGGATGGTGACTGTATATTCTTCCTCCTCTTCATATTCCTCATCCTCATCTGTCTCCTCCCCGGTATCGGGATCCACCTTTTTTCTGGTCTTTTTGACCGTCCTTGTCCTGGTTTCTTCCCTCTCTGTAAGGGTCAGTTCATACATCTGATCAAAAAGATCCTGAACCTCACTTTCCACATCTGCAGCCGTAAACTCTATGTGCTTAGCGGACAGGAAGTTTATTAAGGTAAAAGGGTTATGGCCTATTGCAGCCAGATTGTAGGTATATTCATCGTATCCCGGATGATCGGTCTCTATCCTGTCTATGGTCTCCTGCAGCTTCATTTCCTTTAAGGTCATGGATTCATCCGCCTTGTCTATCTCTGCAGGCAGGCTCTGATAGCTTCCTGCCATTACATCTGCAAGCCCTCCGCCGAACATGGCGGCACAGGAGGATATTCCGGTTGTGATCATTAAGAGGATGATCCCGACTACTCCCAGGATCACCAGTACATGGACATTTCTGGCAGCAATCTCTGCAAGTTTCTTTGCTGCGGTAACGGTTTCCTGTGCTGCCTTCTTTGCAAATCCGGCTGCCTTTTCCCCGGTTTCCCTGCTGCTCCTTACTGCTTTTGCGTATTCACGCTTAAGTCTCTGTTTCTGTATTCTTTTATTGACTTCCCTCTTTGTGCGTTCAGGAGCTGCCCCGGTCTGTTTTGGCGGCTGAAAGCTTTTTTCATTCTTGAAATCCGTATTCTCCTGCTGACCGTTCCTTCCGGATCTGTGATTCTGCTTCTCTTTCGAACCCTGCTTTCTTTTATCCGGAAGGCGGTCCATGATGAAATCCTGAAACCTGCTCCCGGTCCTTACCGCAGTTCCGGCTGCTTCCGTTCCACTGTTATCATCCTCTTCTCCGTTATTCCCATGAAGGAACTCTATTCCGAAGAAGGTGGTCTCCTTAAGTGGATGAGCGGCCTGTCTTCTTCCAGTTCCCGGAAACAGCCAGGCAGGGGTTACAAGTTTATACGCAGTCTTTCCGGTCTCCTGTTTTGTATGTTTTCCGTAAGCATTACCGGAGGCCTGCCAGATCTTCCCGCTTGTTTTTCTGTACGTCTTCCGGGCGGTTTGTTTCTTATCAGGCTCAAATGCTTTGCCGGTGCTCTGTGTATTTTTCGTTCCGGAGCCTTTCTGGCTCTCCGTATCACGGAGTCCGGTTTTCTCCCGAGTATGCTTTTGGACTGCCGTCCTTATTATTCTCCGGTGCTGCTTATTCTTACCCGGAGTGTCCCGGAACATATCCCTGCTGTCAGTTGACCGGACATCTCCGGTTCCCTCCGGTGTATACTGTGCTTCTGCGGTTTCCGTCATCGAAAGATTAAAATCGCCGGTTTCAGGTTTTTTCTGTTCTTTTGTCTTTTGAGCCGCCCTGATCTTCCGGTATCCACTCCGCTGATATTTTTTATTCTGTTTCATGTCGTATCACCCACTATCTCATGGATTTCGGGTTCTTCCCGGTATTCAGCCTCCACAATCACCTCGTCAGAGGATTCATGAGGCTTAGTATCCATGATCCTGAAGGTCTCCGTATCTGCAGGGTATTTATCAACAAAGGGGATAGTCACGTTATTGAAACGGATGAGCCCGCTTCCGGGTTCCGCATTCGTTACGTATTTCAGCTGCCTTTCCGAGAGTCCCAGCTTGTCCGCCAGTATCTCCTGATCCTTTGCATTCTGGTTCAGAAGATATATAAAATCCGAGTTTCCAAGGATTCCCTCTATCTGGGGTGACAGCAGGAAGTCTCCCACGTTCTGTGTTAAGCCCGTCGGGATGCCTCCCCATTTCCTGAAGCGTTTCCACATCTCAACCATATACTGCGCTGTCTGTTTGTCACGAAGGAGCAGGTGAAATTCATCCACATAGTATCTTGTGGCGATCTTCCGCTCCCTGTTTCTTGAAACCCTGTTCCAGACTGCATCCTGGGCGATTAGCATCCCCAGGTCTTTCAGCTGGTTCCCCAGATCCCGGATATCAAAGCAGATTATCCTGTTATTGGAATCCACGTTCGTGTGGTGATTGAAATAGTTCTGGCTGCCGTGGACGTATAAAACAAGGCTCTGGGCTATCCTTGTAGCTTTTGCCTTTGCATCCATTGCGAGTGCCGGATCCTTTACGTCCTTCGGCTCATAGGCTACAAGGGCGTTATAAAGGTCTTCAAGTACCGGCATCCTCTCAGGCACGGGATCCTTAAAGTATTCCCTGTATATGCCTTCGATACAGCGATCGATTATTCCTTTTTCATCATTTGTAAGGCCTTTACCGTCTCCGGCAACCATATCGCAGAGGGTTATGATAAAGTCTGCTTTCAGCCTCAACGCTTCTCTGTCGTTTTTATGGGACAGCTGTATATCCATGGGATTAAGGTAATCCGTTGAATTCGTTGCAAGCTTCACCACCTGGCCGCCAAGTGCGACGACCACCGGGTAGTATTCCCCTTCGGGATCACATATTAAAATGTCATCCTTTGTGGCAAGGACCACTCCCAGGATCTCTCTTTTTGCGGAGAATGATTTGCCGCTTCCCGGAGTTCCGAGGATCACGCCGTTCGGGGTCCTAAGCTGCTTCCGGTCTGCCATTATCATATTGTTGCTTAAGTGATTGAGGCCGTAGTACAGGGCCTGCCCTCCCATGAAGAGTTCCTGGGTATTAAACGGGATAAGGATCGCACTGCTCTTTGTGGTCAGTGTTCTCTCTATCCCGGTATCGTTTATACCTATAGGAGCAAGGGCATTTAATCCCTTCTCCTGCTGGTACTGGAGACAGCGGAGATTGCAGTTCGCCTGCTGGATGATCCCCGAAACCCTCTGGGTCAGGGTTTCCATCTCTTTCTTTGTCCTGCCGAAGCATCCTATGATGAAGGTCATATGGATCAGCTTCTGGTTACTGCTGTTTAAGTCATTAAGAAGATCCATGGTATCTTTTTCATAGGTCACGATGTCTGTCGGAATGATGTCCATATCGTATCCTGAACGGACTGCCTTTTTCTGCTCTTCGATCTTCATCTTCTGGATATTTGTAAGTGTCACTTTCAGCATCTTTACTGCTTTCACCGGATCCATGGTCTGCATATGGAGTGAGACCGTTATATTCGAATCTATATCCAGAAGCTTCTTTAACAGTTCGTCATTCATCCGGGGTGCTATGATATCAAGGTAATGCACGCTCCCGAACATCCTCCCGCACTTAAATCTGGAGGGGAAACGGAAGTCAAAGGCAGAGGGAGCTATGTAGTCCTTTACGGACTTACCGGACTCTGCCAGTTCCTCAAATGAAAACCGGAAGGGCTCCATACTGTCCTGATTAAAAAACTCATGGAGAAGCTTTAGCCTCCCCTTTCCGTTCACGGTTCTCGCTGCGGTACCAAAATTTCCCAGGTTCTGTATCACATCTTTTTCTATGATGTTAAGTTTCGCTCTGGCTTCCCTTATGTCCTTTGCCTCAACACCGAAGATTACATGCTTATCCTTCACGACTCCGTTATTTCCTTTGGCGCACTGGCTCTTCTCTATGCTTGAATACTCATTCCTTATGGAGTCATACTCATTGTTTTCCATCGGGATATCAAAGCGCCTGCTGAGTTCTTCCTCTCCCACCTGCCGGTTAAAAAGAAAGACCTGCAGGTGGATCCCGGGCTCAAAATAGTTTATGAACTGGGAATACAAACCCAGTATCTCTGCCTGTGCATCGTTATCCTGCAGGACATAATTCAGATCATCAAAGCCCACCATCTTAGTGTAATATCCGCTACGGACTTTACAGATCCCGTCCCGGTACATCTTTTCAAAGGTGATGCTTTTCTGTGCCGTGTCCGGGATCCTGCTGCCGGGCAGTCCTCCGGTTAAGGTCTTTTTTAACTTCTGCAGCTGCCACCATTCCCCGAAAGTAAGGCCGGTTAGTATTTTTAAAAGAGAAAAGCCGGAATCATTCTTTCTTTTTCCGGCTTTTCCCTGTCTTTTTCCCGAAGCGGTGTTTTTCATTTCCTGCTTTAATTTCAAGCCTTTCAACCTCCTTTCTGATCTTCTCCCTTTCTTCCATCTGCTTATACAAATCCTCTGATCTGTACCGCCGTATCCCCGGCATAATGTATTTCTGCCGTATCATAAGCTTTAATATCTTTTCTGCCGGCATTCCGTCTCTCTCATACATTGCAAGCAGAAAGAGCGGTACCATGACAACTATCATCAGTATTGCAGCAGCCTCGGTGCCTATAGCCTTTCTTGTGCCGAGATACAGGGGTACCCCGATCATTGCTGCCGTACCGAAGCATATAAGCTGCCTTTTTGTAAGGTTAAGTGCTACCTTTGTTTTGATGCCGTCCAGTTTTTTCGGCACCTCCACGCCTATTGCCATTTTTCCTCCTTCCTCAGTGTGCTGCCGTCACGCTCTTTGCAAGCGTGCCTGTCTTAAACAGGCTGAAACATAAGATCACGGTATATGCCGCAACCGACCAGAGTGCTGTGTGTAAGTTACTTGCAACCGTAATACTTGATACGAGCACCGCATAGATCCCCACGCATATCATGATGAAGAATCCCTGGATCGCAAGGGCTGCGACTCCCTTTATATAGTTGGATCCCACCATTCCCCAGTCCCTGTTGGTAAGGGTCGCAAAGGGAATAGGGGCTACGGAGATATAGAGATAAACTTCTATCATCCTGCCGTAGAGTATCACCGTTATGAGCACACTCATTATCTTCATTGAAAAGCTGACCACCATTGTTTCAAGGCCGAGTCCTATAAGCTCGCCTATCTCCATGGTGGAGAGCTGGTTATTGAACATGGTCTTTAAGGTGCTTTCCACATTTATTGCCGTACTGCCTCCTATCACGGATCCTGCGTTTGTTACAAGATGGCTCCCGATATCAAAGATCCCGAGAACAAAATCCGATGTATGGCTTACAAGGACTACCGCTATACATGCCTTGAAGAGATAGCGGAAGAGCATCCAGGAATCCACGTCGTGAAGATTATTCTTGTCTATTATCATTGATATAAGCTCATAGCAGAGGACAAAGGTTATGACCATCCCTGCTATCGGGACTACCACAGTATCCGACAGGTTCCTTACCATGTTGAAGATACCGGCATTCCATGTACTTGGAGTTTTCGATACTTCCCCGGCTATGGTGCCCACCTTCGTATTTACGTCCGTGAACATGTTATCAAGGTTTGATAAAACCCATCCCTGCAGCATCTCCTTTATAAATTCCGTGATCTTATCTATGATCGCTCCCATACGAAAGCCCTCTTAGAAAAGGGTTGAAAGGAGCGGGATCACCTGTATCGCCACGAAAATGACCCCACCTCCGGCCATAAGTTGTTTAACGCCCTGTGATTTGGCTCCGGGGTTGTCGTTGCCGTATCCTTCGAGAAGGTTGATTGCTCCCCATACCGATAATCCTGCGCCTATAGCCGTGACCACTGTCTGTAATGCCGTTATTGCTGATGTTATAAATGCCATTTGATTTTTCTCCTTTTTTATTTTTTCTGTCCGCTTTGCTGCGTTATTATTCAGTTTTCCTGTGCTGTTATGGTACCTGCATCAAACACCTCATCTACTCTGTCTCCCGGCTTTATGACTGCCCGGTACCGGTTATTTATGTACTTCCCGATATCGAATTCATTTCTCTTGTCATAAAGGGAAGTGAGGCGGTAGTTCTTATGCCTCTTTATATCGAACTTGTCCGAGAGGAACGGGCGCACGCCCCGGAGCTGCAGAATGCATTTGCCGCCGTCCATGACGGCTATCTCATCTCTGCTCATAAGTGTCTTCCCTGTTTTCTGGTAATTCGTGCCGTACGATTCATTATTCCCTTTTGTGTCCGAAGTGTTGTACAGGTCTATGGTTTCCTTTCCGAGAACCGATTCCAGTTCCCGGAGTGTTGTCTGCTCTCTTCCCCCAAGAAACAGCGTGCTGTCGGTATTTCCCTCTATGGTATCTGCGCTGTCCTTATAAAGTGCCGTCAGCTGGGACTTTGACTGCAAAATAATAGAAGCTGATATTTCACGCGATCTCATGGTCGCTATCAGCTTCTCAAACTGCGGTATCTTCCCCAGATTCGGGAACTCATCCAGTATGCAGCGTATGTGTACCGGGAGCCTGCCGCCGTATATATTGTCTGCTATCTCGCAGGAGAGATTGAAGAGCTGGGAGTACATGATCGCCGCCAGGAAATTAAAGGTACTGTCCGTATCGGAAATGATAACGAAGAGTGCCGTTCTCCTCCGGCCTACCATGTCGAGTTCCAGCTCATCCTTTGATGTAAGCTCTCTTACTTCCTTTATGTCAAAGGGAGCAAGCCTCGCTCCGCAGGATATAAGGATTGATTTGATGGTCTTCCCGGCTGCAAGTTTAAACCGCCGGTACTGTCTTACCGCAAAGTGCTCCTTATCCTTTTTCGCGAGTTTCTTAAACAATCTGTCTATTACGTTTTCATAGCCTTCCTCCTCTTCCCTCGTTTCACTGAGGTCAATCATTTTTATAAGTGTTGCAAAGTTCTGTTCCTTCATCGGGGCTTCGTACCAGATATAGCCGATATATGCGGTGTAGAGAAGCCTTTCCGCCTTTGTCCAGAACTCGTCTGTTGATTGCTCCCCCTCGCCTTTCGTGTTTTCCATCAGGGTATTCACCAGTTTCAGGATATCCTTTTCGCTGTTGATATAGGCGAAGGGGTTATATTTCATGGACTTGCTGAAATCTATGGTATTGAATACCCTGATCTCATATGGCTCGTATACCGTCCTTCCTTTGCTGTCATGTAGTACCCTGTTGTCCTCTCCGATCTTCGGAATACCCTTTGCAAGCATGTTTCCGGTCTGCAACAGTAACTGTCCCTTGGGATCGGTTATTACGTAGCTTGAATGCATCTGCATGATGTTCGGCAGGGCAAAGAACAGGGATTTTCCGCTTCCTGATCCTCCGATCACTTCCACGTTTTTATTGCGACCGTACTTTGCTATCTTCGGTCTGCTCTCCATTGTCAGGAACTCAGTATTGGTAAGGATTATGTTGTTTTCAAATACCGGATCCATATAGGGGAGGATATCTTTTCCGGTTCCCCATCTCGCTGATCCGTATTCCCTGCCTTTTCTGAATTTCTTTGCATTGAGAGATCTTAAATATACCGCAAGCCTCAGGATCAGGGCTCCGGCAGCACCGGCTATTAAGTCCTCCGGCCTTATGCTCGGAAAAGGATTTTGAAGGGCTGCACCGTAGTTTTCCAGGGCTTTCAATGTCTTTTCAAAGAGATTCCCCTTCATGTGCCGGAAGAGGAAATAGAACTTATTGAAAAAATATGAGGCAAGTATATACGGAGCCGACACCTTAATAAGGTGTGCCTTGTCGATCCTCCTCATAGGCTTGCCTCTTTTTCCTTATGCTTTTCCCTTACACGCTCATGGCCGGCGATTTCCGGGATCATACGGCTTGCTTTTTCAAGTATCTTCATAAGGGACGGGCGTCTGCTCTTCCTTTCGTTAAGATCACAGAAATCCTTGAATGCCCGTGATATGACATCTGCATCCCGCCCCTTGAAGAAGACCACGTATTTCGGCGGGTTTTCCGATCTGTCTTTTTTCACTGCGTAGTCAATATTGTATTTCCCGGCCACCCTGTCGAAATCCCGAATATTTCCGTTATTGATATCCATGGTATTTGCGCCCTGGTCTTTTCCCATAAGAGCCTTTACGGATATCTTCCCGTGCTTTTCATGATCCTTACTGTGCAGGAGCCGCCGGTTATGATCATTGATATATGCCATCATTGCCTGCTTCAGGATCTCTTCTGTAAGGAACATTGCCCTTACCACAAGTGCCACAGTTCTCTGGCTGCTCTCCTCCTGCATCTGAAACCTCCCTTTATTCCCTAAGTACCATGATCTTTACTTCATCATCTTCGCCGTCTCCCTTACCTTCCTTAAGAAGCTGCAGGAAACATTCCTCACTGAAGGGCTTTCCATAGATATTTCCCTGGGCATACTCACATCCGCAGCGAATATAGAATAAAAGCTGCTCATAAGTCTCTGCTCCTTCCCCTATTGCCTTTACACCAAGGTTTTTGGCGAGCTTCACAATGCTCTGTATTATTGCGCCGGAATTATCGTTGGTGAAATCACCGCCCACCATGGATCTGTCTATCTTTATGGCGTCAAAGGATGCTTCTTTAAGGGATCCCAGGGTGGCGTAGCCTTCACCGAAATCGTCAAGGGCAACCGAAAAACCTGCTTCACGCAGGTTCTCCATCATATTATTCAGGAGATAATCCTCCACAGAATAGCCTTCCGTTATCTCCACCATGATCCTTTCCGGATCTACCATATACCGGTCTGCAATGGCCAGCAGATGCTCTGCCGCATCCCACTCATATGCATGACGGCGGGACATGTTGACAGAGAATTTTATCTGCTGATCACATTCAACATCTGTGCTGAGCGCCATCTGACAGGCTCTTTCTGCCATATACCAATCCAGATCACATATCTCCCCTGTCTCTTCCAGACTAGGTATGAACTGATCCGGAGTTATTAAACCTCCTTCCGGCAGCTGTATCCGGCATAGTACCTCTGCAGCCAGCATCTGATGATCATTCACGGATACTATGGGCTGGAAATAGGGTACTATCCTTCCCTGTGCCTTCGCTTCATAATATGCCTTCATTGCATCTATATTGTTCATAATAATTTTTCTCCTTTTCTATTCTTCAACTGATAACGAGCCGTCTGTATTGAGGATTACGTTTACAGTCTTTGACCTCTCCGAATCCTCGCAGTCGTATTCATCCACATCTTCAATGTACAGGCATGATACGTAATTATCGCCGCCGGATGGTTCCACCATTTCTTTAATAGTGAAAGTGTTGCTTCCCGGCTGGTAAACCTTTGCCAGAACATCAACTGTGTCGCCGTTTTCGGAATTGTAGATCCCGTATATCACTTCCTTATCATCGTCCAGTTTGATCCCGAACATCCCGTCTTCCAGATCCTGTCCTTCCAGTTCTATCTTTGACCGGAGTGTCACGTATCCTATAAATCTGTTTGAATCCTTAAAGCTTGGGAAAACTGCATTCTTGAATTCCTGCGACAGGGTACCTTCTATGGTGAGAAGCTTTCCCTTGTATTCAGCCACATAAAACATTCTGCTTCCGTAACTTGGCTTAAAGCTGTCAGAAATCTTCACCTTTTCAAGGTTATCCGCCCTGAAAAACATTTCCGTGGCACTTGGCGTTGCGCTCCCCCATTCGATGGGAGACAGGTCAATCTCCTTTAATCCGTCACAGTACAGGAACATGTTATTCAGCTTTGTTGCGCTGCTCATATTGAACATACCCATATTGATGTTTTTTAAGCCCCTGCAGTTGGAAAACATATAACTGAAATCCTTTACCCCGGAGAAATCCAAACCGGTTATATTCACTTCTTCCAGGCTGGTACAGCCGGAAAACATACTGTCTGCATATGTGAGCTTCCCGTTATTGGATCCGCTACCGTTGATGGTCACCTCTGTAAGACCCTTGCAGTTCTTGAACATATCCCTTGTGTTTGATGCGTTGTTGAGGTTCACTGTAACCCGGTTTAGGGATTCACAGCCCTCAAACATCTGCTTGAAATTTGAACATTTCCCAAGATCAAGGTTCTCCACATCCACGTATTTCAAGTTCTTGCAGCCCTCAAACATGCTGATAGCTTCTGTTACTCCGTCGGTCTTGAAGTCATCCCCGAAGTTTATACCCTCCAGGTTCTCCATACCGTAAAAGAGATCCTTTGTCCGCCAGTTCAGTTCCGGCCTTACAGGGGTTCCGCCTACGGAATAAAAGGTGATCTGCCGCAGGTTCTTATTCCGGTTAAGACCTGTCTTATAATGGGAGCTGGTGCTTTCCATTTCGATGCAGACGGGATAGTCAACCCCGTCCACAGTTGCCTTTCCTCCGATGGATATATCTGTTTCCGTCCCCTTATATTCCTTCAGATATATGAACTTCCCGTCATAATTGAGATCATCTATCGCATAGTCCCAGTCAGAAAGCCAGGCATCTGTTTCACCGGCAAATGCCGGGGACAGCATAAGTGCCCCCGACACTACGATCATAAAAACTGCGCTTATTATCTTCTTGATCATGGCTCCTCCTTAATACTCAGGGATCCGTCTTCATTGAGTTCCAGAGAAATCCCTTTTTCCAGGTATTCCGTTTCACAGGTTATGCTTTCATCATCCGGCTCTGTCATTGTCGCTACCACATCCAGACCATCATCCGGATTATAGATTTTCACATTTCCAAAAGAGATCTTCCCGGTTGCGTCATTCTTTGCCGTGGTAATGATCTGGCTGTCTGCTATACCGCCGTCATAAAGGGTAAATTCAAACATATCTGCTTCCAGATCAGCCCCGTCCAGATCCACGTGGGCTACTATGCTGACTTCTCCCAGGTATCTGTTGTTATTTTCCATGAGAGGGAATACCAGGCTCCTGAATGTGTCTGAGGGATTTCCTTTGACAGTCAGCTTTGTAATCCCCTCCACCTGAAACATTTCCTGGCATATCACATCCGGGGTAAAATCGGATGGAATATTTATTTTTTTGAACATTGGATCATCAGCAAACATCCTGCTCGTGTATTTCTCCTGATCACCCCAGGTGGCTGTTGTAAGATCTGCGGATTCAAGTGATGTGCAGCCTTCAAACATGCCGGATACAGTTTGGGTCTTACTGAAATCCGCCCCATCAAGGCACACTTCTGTAACCCCTGTGCATCCCTTGAATACATTCTTTGCTTCCTCACATTCACTGAGATCCAGTTCCGAAAGATCTGCTTTCTGCAGGGATGTACAGCCTTCAAACATACCATTAATGGAATGGAGCTTATTGTCTCCGGAGCGCACCAGACTTTCATTGAAGTCCACCTCCTTCAAAGCCGTGCATCCCTTAAACAAACTGTTTGCCCCCATTCCTCCGCTGACTCCGACTGCAACGCCGTCTACTGATATGAAAGTCACTTTTTCTATGAGATCATTGTTCTCGAACAGGGAATGATAATCATAGGTCTCATAGTCATAGGTAATTCCCAGGCGCACCTGGTATTCCTTCCCGTTCTTCTTCACTTTTCCCTTTATCGTGATCTCCTTTTCAGTGCCGTTATACTTTTCAAGAACTATGTACTCTTCCCCATCGGAATTTGATATTTCGTAATCCCATTCAGAAAGGTTAAAACTCCCTGCCGTGGCGTTATATACGTTATGGAAGGTTCCCATGTCTATAACAGGGATGTCTTCTGCAAACGCCGGGATGGACATAGTTGCCATCATAGCTATTGATAAGATCATCGATATCATTTTCTTTATTATGTTTTTCACTTTTCCATTCCTCCTGATCATTTCAATCCCTTTACTGTTACTTCACATTCAGCTGTCACATTTCCGGACTTCCCGTAGACCGTTGCAGTCCCGTTTGCCACAGGAGCTGCATAGCCGTCCTTATTCATCTTCACAACTGAAATATCCGATGACCGGTACTGCACCGCCGAATTATTTGATACGTTCTTCATCTGAAGCATCACCGGCTTGTCCTTTATGATCACCTTCTTCTTTTTGAAGGCCGGAAGCTTTGCTTTGACATTGCCCTTCACCTTCCGTTTTCCAAAGAAAAGCGTCACCCTTGATTTTCCATTTGCTTTTACGCTGATACTCCCGTCTTCACTTACGGATGCTATATCCGGCTTTTTCGATTCCACCCTGCCGGGCTTAAGATATGTGATCCCGGAAAGATAGGTATCCATGGAAACGGTCTTCATATCATTTATCACCAGGGCATTTTTCTTTACCTTTGGATCCTCCGCATAGATCAGATACTCCTCTTTTTCACCGTTAGAACCCTCAAGGGTGATGGTCACGGTTCCGGGCTTCTTCACAGCCAGGTATCCGCAGTACCACTTATTTCCTTTGGAAGATCGAGATTTGTCTTTCTTCTTTGAGGCCTTGATTGCTCTTTTGTCAGAAGAACTGACCCTCGCAACATTAAAGGACGGTGATATGCGCCATTTGGTCTTCGTGGCTACCACCGTCCTTTTTTCAGTGATCAGATCTCCTGTTGCCGGAGCCTGGGCTATCATATCTCCGGAAACATTGCTTTCATTTTCTCCGTTTCCCGGTCTGTTTCCAGAGCTGCTTCCGTTTTCAGGATCTTCATTTTTCGGATGATCATTTTCCGGATCATTATTTCCAGGATCTCTGCCTCCCCCTGAATCCCCACTCTTTGCTGTTACCCGGAAGGTTCCAAGATCAGCTGTCGGATACGTCTCTGCCATTACAGCTGTCCCGGACATTGATGCCAGTATTGCAAGGATCAGCATCCCGGCAATCCTTTTCTTCAAGTACCTTTTCATTTTTCCTTTGTCTCCTCCTTTGATTGAATTTAAAAATGAAAAAGGGGGACGGTTCTGAATTCTTTCGCTTCAAAACCGTCCCCCAGGACTTAACTATATTTAAGTTTTACTTTTGGACCGTCGGTCCAAAAGTTATTTCATATGTCAGGATATCTTCCATATCCCTCTTAAAGTCAATATCTGCATTGATGCCCATCATACCGAACAGGGCTGTAACTGCTGCTTCAAGTACTTCCGGCGATCCGTCCGTTCTGGTGATACAGATACAGTTGTTAAACTCAGGCTCGCCCTCATCCAGGATCCTTATCATTTTGATCCCCGAATTAATACAGAGCCAGTTCTTGGCGTATTCCCTGCGCCTTCCGTTTCCCCTGCGGTGATCCTTTGAAGAATACTCAACCGCCGCCCTGATCTCGGGGAAGAATATCTGTAGTGAGATCCCGATAATGCTGTCATCCCTGTAACTCACCCTGTATCCGCTTCTTTCCGCATAGAATCCTATGGAATTCCGTTTCATGGCAAGCATTTTTCTTATTTCTTCTGCCCGTCTTCTTTTCTTTTCATTCTGGATGCACCGGTGGCAGCCGGATCCTTTAACCCGACTGTCTACTACTGCCATCCATTCATTTCCGCAGATATGGCATTTCCACCAGACATTCTGCCTTGATTTAGGAAAAACCTTTGAGGGATGTGTTTTATTTCTTTCCGACCACTCGGCTGCAAGTCCGGGATACAGGTATTTAAGATCGTTATAACCTTCTTTTACTATTGCCCCTGCACAGGCCGGGCATCCATGTCCTTCTGATCTGTCAGCTATCCTGGCTTTCCAGATATGCCCGCACTTCCTGCATTTCCAGTAGACTCTCTGAACTGACCGCTTTGTATAATCCTCCGGCTTCTTCCTATTTAGAACTGACCACTCTTTCGCCAGAACCGGACGCTGTGAAGCAAGATCATTAAAGCCTATCAGAACCTTATTCCCTGAGCAGTACGGACAGCCATGACCACTGCCCCTGTTTTTTATGGTGGCCTTCCATAAGTGCCCACAGCTTCCTCTCCACAAAACCGCTTTATTGGATCCGTATGAAATCTTATCGGGCTTAAGTTCATTTGATCTGTCCCACTCCTTAAGGAGCTCCGGATGAACCGCTGCAAAGCTTTTCATACAGCCTTGTCCCTGCTTTCATATTTCCTGTTTCCCATGTCGTGGTTTACCATCTGCTGATAGTAGGTGTCCATGGTGACAGGAGCGTTATAGAGGCAGGTGAGCTTATAGTTCCTTAAACTCTCTATGCCATCCGTATTCGGATTCTTTCGGAGACAGTCCATGACATAGCGGATATGCCCGTCATTAAGCTTTAAGAGCCTGGACTTCACAACCTCCGGCGGCATTGCGGAGCTGTTTACGAATATGGGTTTATTATGGTCTGCGCAGACCACATCCAGGATAAGCTCCACCAGACCGGTGAATTCCTCACGGTCTATGATGTCATCATTTTCCATATGCCACCGGTAATTCGTGTTCTCATAAACCAGATCCCGGTACCTTTCAGCACGGTCTGCCATCCAATCCATCTGATCCCCTCTTTCCGGCCTGTCCTCATCACCTCCCTTGGCCGTGAGATAGATTGATTGATATTCTCCGTTAGTAATCTCCTCTGTATTCTCTGTATTTGTCTTACAGAATTCTGGGGGAGGTCCTACAAAATTTTGTAGGAGGGGGGTACATTCTTCTGCAACAGGTATTACAGAATTACGGGGGTAGTCATACATTTCTTTGTAAGGGGTGTTACAAAATTTTGTACCACCTCCTACACTGTCCGCTATTGGAGCGGTTTCCGGGGTTTCCGGAATTTTATATCCCCTGTTATTTATTTCTTCTTCCCCTGACTTTTGGACCGACGGTCCAAAAGTTCCTCCGTCATCATCTATGAATGTGAGTTCCTTTAACCTTTCGGGATTAAGGGCTATGAACATGATGTTTGCGACCTTTGTTCCGTTGGAAAGCGTTATATCCCGGAATATCTTCTTTATCACCCTAAGCTCTTCCAGCCGGTCAAGCGCTGCTTTTATACTGCGCTTCGATTCTCCGTAGAACTCAGAATACTGCTCATATGTTTTCTGCAGATGATCGCCCCGGAAGCGTTTCCTCCAGCCAATGATATGACCGCTGGCTTCATCCCTGATTTCAACCGGACGGTACCAGTAAACGATATCCGCAAGGAGCGTTATCGCCAGGAGATAGGGTTTTCCGTTATCCCGGAGTATGGTCTTATGCCATGCATGGGGGATCACGTTTCCCGATATATTGATCTTTCCAAGGGCATCAACAGCTGTGCTCCCGCTGGAAAAGCTGCCCATTCCTATTTCCCTCCTTTCCTTTTCCATTCATCCAGAAGAGCGATTATGGTTTCTTCTATCTCTTCCTCCGTAGTTTCTTCCGAAAAATAATCCAAAAGCCTTTCTCCCTTCATAACAAACTTCCTGCGTTTAGGCTTGTCATCTGAAAGGATCTCTCTTATGAGGGTCTTCGTTAATTCCTTTTCTTCCGAATATCCTCTTATCTTTTCAGCCTGGGCAGGGGCTACTATTGCTCCGGTTTCGTATATCACCGCCGAGAGCCATTCCTGTTCCCGGCTCTTCAGATATGAGATCTCCACGCCTGATCTTACGGGGAGCTTCTTCTCATCCACCAGATTTAGGAGCATATCCGAAAGCCGTGAGAGACAGATATATCTCCACACGGTCTTTCCGCTTTCCCCGGCAGCTTCCCCTATGTTTTCAAGGGTATTTCCGCCTTCGCTGCCCTGATGCTTCATGGCTTCGTATTTCATGCGGTAAGCCCGGGCTTTTTCACTTGGAAGGATGTCCTCACGCTGGATGTTGGTATCCACCATGACTACGGTTGCTTCATCATCCGTGTAATTCTTGATGATAACCGGCATGGTGGCGAGGCCAGCAAGCTCACAGGCTCTTTTTCTCCTGTGCCCGGCGATTATTTCATATCCTCCGGTATTTCTCGGGCGGACGATCCCCGGCATAAGGACACCGTACTGCTTAATGCTTTCAACGGTTTCCTCCATCTTTTCATCATCGAGGACTCTGAAGGGATGATCCTTAAACTCATGGAGATCCGCAACCGGAACTTCCGTTACCGCAGAATCATCTCCTCCCACTATATCCGCAAAGGAATTGATCTTTATCTTTCCCATTATGCTTCTGCTCATCCTGCCATCACCTCCTTAGTTAAGGAACGATATGCTTCAGCCACCTTTCCCTTCGGATCATGTTCAAAAATGCTGACCCCGATAGCGGATATCTCGGCAGCCCTTATGGAGAAGGGGATATTATTCCGGAAGAACCGTATCTGTTCCCCGTATCCCTCTTCCAGAAGCTGCATGATCTCCTTTGCGTAATTTGTCCTTCCGTCCACCATTGTCATAAGGATCCCGGCTATCTCAAGCTTAGGATTGATCTGCCGCTTTACCCTGCGTATGGTCTTTATGAGCTGCTCCAATCCCTTTATTGGGAGGTATGCCGCCTGTACGGGTATCAGAACGCTGTCTGAAGCCGCCAGGGCATTGATGGTCATCATCCCGAGAGACGGAGTACAGTCAATGATCACATAGTCATATTTTTCCCTGATCCTGTCTATGTACTCCCTTAATACCAGTTCCCGGCTCATGATGTTTACCATTGAAACCTCCAGCCCGGAAAGCTCTATGTTCCCGGGCATCAGATCCACTCCCTCGTTATGGTGCAGGATCCCTTCTTCAGGATCCCATTCTTCTTCATTGATTATCTTGCCAAGAACCGTGGACAGAGTATAATCTATGGTGTCCGGTTCACGGTAGCCGAGGCTTGCGGTAAGTGACCCCTGTGCATCCGCATCAATGAGGATCACCCTCTTTCCTTCCTTTGCAAGCCCAATCCCTAAGTTCCCTGCTGTAGTGGTCTTTGCCACCCCGCCTTTCTGGTTAGATACTGAAATCACTTTACACATAAGCTTTCTCCTTTTTATCGTTTATTTCTGTTCTGTTCTCTCTGCTCCTTTTTCTCCGCTTTAAGATCGCGGAACGAGGCGAATTCCCTTAGTCTCGGACCATCCCCCGTGTTTTTCCTGATACCTGAACTGCTCATCAGCACAAAGCCATTTTCTTTTTCCACTGCTCCGATGGCTCTCTTTATCTGGTATGAATCATTGGCCTGAACCCTGACCTGTACCATACCCCTGTGATTTTTATAGTTTTTCATAAAATGAACTGTCTGCTCCTCCTTAACTCTTATCTTTCTGTTAAGAAAGCCTATGTGTTTAAATGCCATTTGCACTTTCGCTGAACCTGGCATAACCCGGTCCTCCTTTCTTCAAAAAATTTTTCACCATAACAGAGACAAAAAAAGACACTCTCTTTGAAATTTCTTTCATAGAAAGTGTCCTTATGTTTTGCAATATTTGATTGGCTCGATGGTTTTCTAAACTGCTTTTTCATGCATTATCATGCCAGCAGTCTGGAATTTTTGTAGGACAATTGTAGGACTAAATCCGCTCCTGTCCCTGAAACCCCTTGATTTTACGGCATTTTTTACACTAACGACTTCAAAGTCGGGACGACTGCTCACTATACTGTCGTTACCCTGCATCATCCTGCAGTCCCAACATGTT
>CAMJPM010000027.1 GCA_946407725.1 uncultured Lachnospiraceae bacterium | reverse complement strand
TCAAAGAAATCATTTTTTGCGAAGGTGTGGGGGCGGTAACTAATCGTTACCGCCCAGTAATATAACCATATTTTCAGACGAAAACAAGTTTTTGCTGAAAAATATGGTTATATTACTGGGGGTTCTGAACAGTTACTGTTTTTTTCAAATATTGCGCCGGACTATTCTATATGCTATTATTCTTTCAGTTTAAAATGAAGAATCGGAAAGGCAGAGCTGGCGTTGATGACATACGAGGGCTATTCTTTTATTTTTGATATAGACGGGACCATCTGTCCAATAAAGGAAACGGATGAAAAGTACGAGGATCTCGTTCCTTTTAAGGATATGGTTGAAAAGATCAGGTTTTATAAGGAAAATGGAGCGAAGATCATTCTTTTTACGTCAAGGAACATGAATTCCTATGAGGGCAATCTGGGGCTCATAAATAAGCATACTGCCCCGGTTCTTGCAGAGTGGCTGAAAAAATGGGAAATTCCCTATGATGAGATAGTATACGGAAAGCTCTGGCCTGGACATAAGGGCTTTTATGTGGATGACAGGACGGTCAGACCGGATGAATTCCTGAAATACACCCCGGAACAGCTTGAAGGGATATGCTCTGCTTCCAGGTGTGCAGGCGGGAGCGGAACAGGACCGGGATCCTCAGACTGTGGATCAGGACCCTCAGACCAGGAGCCGGAGGATGCGGACGTAGCTTTGGACAGGAGATGGTATTGAAATGATGATATTAAATATAGTACTGTTGCTTATCGGTTTTTTTGCCCTTGTAAAGGGAGCGGATATATTTGTTGACGGCAGCTCCAATATAGCAAAGGCATTTCATGTACCGAGCCTTGTGATCGGACTTACAATAGTTGCTCTTGGTACCTCGGCGCCGGAACTGGCAGTCAGCTCCGTGGCGGCGATCCAGGGTTCTAATGAGATAGCCTTAAGTAATGTCATAGGCTCAAATCTCTTCAATCTCCTTATGGTTCTGGGAATAAGCTCCTTATTTAAAACACTGCCGGTGGATGACTGCGTCGTCAAAAGGGATTTTCCCATGTTTATCATCGCAGGGATATTTGTATTGATAGTTGCGGGACATGGCGTATTGCCCTTCAGGATCCTTTCCATGGGTATGAACGAGGAAGCCGGTCTGGTGACGAGGGGTGCAGCCATAGCACTGATGGTATGTTTTATTATTTATATTGTATACCTTATTATCCACAGCAAAGGGGATAATGCCGAAACGGAGACAGAGGGTGCTGTATCCGTTCCCAAAAGCATACTTATGGTGATCATCGGTATAGCCCTTATCGCAGGGGGAGGACAGGCTGTAGTCAGCAGCGCAAAAAACATAGCCCGTGCCTTTGGACTTACGGAAACCCTTATAGGACTTACAATTGTGGCTGTCGGCACATCTCTGCCCGAGCTGGTCACCTCGGTGGTGGCCACAAGAAAGGGGGAGACCTCACTGGCAGTGGGGAATGCAGTGGGTTCCAATATATTCAATGTGATGTTTATCCTTGGTATCTCCTGCTCCATCAATCCGGTGGCGTCAAACGTTGCGTCTATATATGACCTTATTATCCTCACGGCAGTCAGCCTTTTAGTCTGGGCGTTCTCCATTCACAAACGCTCCATAAACAGGATTGAGGGAAGCGTTATGGTGATATGCTATGCGCTGACAATGGTTTTTGCTGTTATGAGATAGCCCCGGTTACTTGCGTTCAATAGTAAAATAAGGGTATAATTTATAATCTGGGATATAGAAAAATGGGATATTACAATAGTCTGGAAGAAGCAAGGGAATACTTTAAGAGAGACAGATTTGCCACTGGAAACGGGATGGTGGTTGATGAATTTGATGATTCCCACTCGGTCTGCAGTATGGATCTGGAGGAAAACCACAAAAACGCCAACGGAGGGATAATGGGAGGCGTTATTTACACCCTGGCGGATTTCGCCTTTGCGGTGCTTGCCAATAATATCCATAACCCTACTGTTGCGCAGCAGGTGAGCATGAACTTTCTGTCAGCACCAAAGGGAAAACGGCTTATTGCCACGGCCAGCTGCCGCAAGAACGGCAGAACTTCCACTATCATAAATGTGGATGTAAAAGATGATACCGGCAGGGATGTGGCAATGTTTACAGGTACGGGTTTTAAGCTGTAAAAACAGATTCATATTCAAAAATATTTATGATAAGGAGGTTAAGGCTTTGAAAGAGTTTACATTTAATGTTACGGATGAACACGGGATACATGCACGTCCCGCAGGACAGCTGGTAAAAGAGGCCAAGTCCTTTGCTAGCTCCATAACCGTGGAGAAGGACGGAAAGAGCTGTGACATGAAAAAGCTGTTAAAGCTTATGGGCATGGGCATTAAGCAGGGTGAGACCATTACCGTAAAGATCGAAGGTGATGATGAAGAGGCCTGCGCTGCAAAGATAGAGGAATTCCTGAAGGAGAATTTCTGAATTAAAGGGAGCCATATGTAAAAGAGCGGTTCAAAGCAATTGCTGAAGGCAGGGAGGAGCCTGAATACTTAAAAGGGGAAACAGGTAATGTAAAGTTTTCTATGAAAACCTTACATTACGTAGGCCACGCTTTCGCGAAGCGAATTTTAAATGGCGTGGCTCTCAGGGAAAAAATAAGAGGAGCGTATTATGACAGGATCATCAATTTGTGTACTGCTGGCTATTTTTGCGTATCTGGGACTTACGATCTATATTGGGGTCTATTTCAGCAAAAAAGGCAGCGTGGAGGACACTGAAAATTTTTATCTGGGAGGCAGGGCACTGCATCCTGTAGTAACAGCCATGAGTGCAGAGGCATCGGACATGAGTTCCTATCTTTTAATGGGACTTCCGGGACTGGCATATCTATGCGGTGTGGCAGAAGTAGGCTGGACGGTTATCGGACTGGCGCTGGGAACATATCTGAATTTCCTTCTTGTAGCGAAGCGCTTAAGGGTTTATTCCGAAGAGATCGGAGCCAGCACAATACCTGATTTCTTCTCAAGGCGTTATGAAGATAAGGGACATATTCTTTCCCTTATTGCGGCCCTTGTGATCCTTGTATTTTTTATCCCCTATACGGCATCGGGCTTTAAGGCCGTGGGAACGCTGTTTAACAGCCTTTTCGGCTGGGATTACCACGTTTCCATGATAGTCGGCGCCATAGTGATCGTAGGATATACGGTGCTTGGAGGTTTTCTGGCGGTTTCAACCACTGACCTAATCCAGTCCGTGGTCATGACCTTTGCTCTTCTTGTGATCATCCTTTTCGGCATCATACAGGCCGGGGGCATGGGCGCAGTCATGAGCAATGCTCAGTCGCTTCCGGGTTATCTGAGCCTGACACAGGGCTATGATCCCTCCACCAATTCAGCCGGAACCTTCGGGTTTTTGTCCATAGTATCAACAATGGCCTGGGGTCTCGGATATTTCGGTATGCCCCATATCCTGCTCAGGTTCATGGCTATCCGTGATCCCGAAGAGATCAGGCTCTCAAGGCGTATCGCCGCAGTGTGGGTAGTGGTATCCATGGCGGTAGCGGTATTTATCGGAATAATCGGATACAGCATTTCTGTTGCGGGAAAGATACCGATGCTTGAAACCAGCTCCGATTCAGAGACAGTAATAATCAAGATTGCGGATATTATGAGCAGATACGGCGTTTTCTTTGCGATAGTGGCAGGAATTGTTATGGCAGGCATACTGGCAGCCACGATGTCCACAGCAGATTCCCAGCTTCTGGCTGCGGCCAGCAGCATGTCCGAGGATCTGATGAAGGATTTCTTCGGTATGAAGATAAAGAAGGAAACATCCATGGTGATAGCCAGGTCCACTGTGGTAGTTATCGCCATCGTTGCTGTTTTCCTTGCATGGAACCCCGACAGCAGCGTATTCCGTGTGATCTCCTTTGCCTGGGCGGGCTTCGGGGCAGCTTTCGGACCCGTGATGCTCCTTGCCATGTTCTGGAAGAGAGGAAACAGGGCAGGGGCGACAGCCGGTATGCTTTGCGGCGGTATTATGGTATTTGTATGGAAATTCCTGATCGCTCCCATGGGCGGAGCCTTCGCTATTTATGAGCTGCTTCCGGCATTTATAATAGCGCTTGCAGTAAATATCCTGGTATCCCTGGTGACGGCAGAGCCCTCTGATTCGATGCAGAAAACCTTTGAAAAAGTCAGGGCCGCTTAACTTACTATAATACTGTATTGTAAAAACAGGGGTTTTTTAGTAGAATAGGGGTAGCGGTATTTTTCCGTTACGAAGCATGAAAGGCGGGCAACATAGAATGAGACTGGTAACACGTAGTGATTTTGACGGACTTGTTTGCGCTATGATCCTAAAGGAGATCAAGCTTGTTGACGAGATTAAATTTGTACATCCCAAGGATGTACAGGACGGAAAGGTGGAGATCAGCAGCAATGATATCACCACCAACCTTCCCTTTGATGAAAGGGTGGGCATCTGCTTTGACCATCATGAATCCGAACTCAGCAGGAAATCGGACGCAGTGGGATCCGGAAAATGGATAATAGAGGGCGATGCCAAATCCGCAGCAAGAGTGGTTCATAATTACTATAAGGATAAATATGATCTTTCACGTATATCCGATGAGATCATGACTGCTGTAGATAAGGGCGACAGCGCCGATTTTACCATTGATGAAGTAAAGAATCCCAAGGACTGGGTTCTTATGAATTTCCTTATGGATGCAAGAACCGGTCTCGGACGTTTCCACGATTTCAGGATCTCCAACTACGATCTGATGATGGAGCTCATCGACTATTGTCTGGATCATCCCATTGAGGATGTTCTGAAGCTTCCGGATGTAAAAGAGCGTGTGGATATGTATTTTGACCAGCAGGAGAAATTCAGGGAGCAGCTTCAGAGGATAAGCCACCAGGAAGGGCGCTGTGTCATAGTTGATCTTCGGAACGAGGACCCCATCTATACCGGAAACCGCTTCCTGATCTATACCATGTATCCCGATGCTTATTTCAGTATCCATGTGGCATGGGGACTTAAGAAACAGAATACTGCCGTAATGATAGGAAAGTCCATATTCAAGGATTCTCCTGACGTGGACAAAAATATCGGAGAGATCTGTCTGAAGCACAGCGGCGGTGGCCACAAGAACGCAGGAACCTGTCAGCTGGATAATGACAAGGTGGACGATCTCCTGCCAGAAATACTTGAGTATTTCAATTCATAAAGTGAGTGTTATGCTTTGTTGCAGACGGCATAGTGTCAGTTCGCTGGCCGTTTGAGAGTTGCGGCGCATATTCGGGATCCCCGTGCGCCGCATTTACGTTACTTTAAGCGCAGAATAAAACAGGAAAATGATACAGAGAACCTTCACGGCGGATAATACGGATGAAATTGAACAGATCGCGGCGGAAATAAAGGCTGAACCCCTGTATGGTCGCAGCAGGGACAGGCTCATTATCATCTGGTCGGAATTGTGGGACAGGGAAGACGTGCGTAATTTTTACGGATGGGCGGTATCCCTGTTCTATGACTGCCATGTGGTGGGAATGAGCTATAATAACAGAAAGAATGTTCTGAATGATGTGGGCCATGAAGGGAATATCCAGATAACGGCCATGCTTTTTGAAAGCTCGGAGATCTCTGTATTCACCCGCAAAGAGGATGATGCGCCGGAGAGTGAATACGGAAAGAAACTGAACTCTTATCTGGAAGGGATTACGGATATTAAGGGAGTGCTCATTGTAACACCCAGATACTTTTTCAGTGTGGATCCGATGCTGAATGAAGCGGTCAGGGGTTATGAGGACATTCCTTTTTTTGGTATAAAGACCACCATCAATCCCGCATTCATGACCTGCTACTGTGCTCCGGAGGATACGGAGGCAGCGTATGGCGTCTTTATGGCCGTGATTTTCAGGGGAAAGGATCTGAATATCAGAACCGGATACAGTCTCGGCTGGATTCCCATGGGAAAGACCATGACCATTACGGAAATAGAAAATCCTTTTGTGATCAATAAGATAGACGATCATCCGGCTTCTGAAATATACAAAAGGTATCTGGGACTTGAGGAGAAGCAGATACAGCCCATGAATATCTGCGAGTTTCCCATAGTTTTACATAAGGACAACCGGATAGTGGCAAGGATAGGGATGCTGGGACCCATGCCCGGACAGCTTGTATTCGGGATACCCTGTAAAGAAGGTGAGGTACTGCAGATAAGCTACGGCGATCCGGAGGAGATATATGAAAGTGCCTTTAGGGACAGTGTGGAGATGAGGCAGTTTGATCCGGAGGCCGAGCTGTTATTTGTGTGCGTTAACAGGCTGCTGCTCTTAAAGGATGAGGAAAATAAGGAAGTTGACTGTTTTAAGAACGAATTCGCGGATGCTGCGGTGCTGTACGGTTATGCCGAGATACTCCATGATAAGATCGGCGGGGGAGAGATGAACAGTGCCTTTATCTCTGTGGCTTTCAGAGAGGGAGATACCAAACAGTGTCCCGAAACACTTGAGGTAAAGAGCGAACGAATAAAGACAGATAAGGATGGGATAGTACCGTTAGAATACAGGATGTTCTCCTTCTTTAAGGAAATGTCAAAGGATCTTATAAAAAGTGCGGAAGAAGCGTATAAAGCAAACAGAGCAAAAACCGAATTTCTGTCCAGCGTGTCACATGAGATCAGAACACCGATAAACGCAATTCTGGGAATGGATGAAATGATCTTAAGGGAGAGCACCCAGGACGAGGTGAGAAAATATGCGGGAAATATCCGGGAATCGGGAAAGCTTCTTCTGGGACTTATCAATGACCTTTTGGATACCGCCCGTATTGAATCCGGGAAGCTCAGTATTATTCCCGTGAAATATGATCTTTCCGCGGCGCTTCTCGATCTTGTCAATATAGGAGGCATCAGGGCAGAAGCAAAAGGACTTGATTTTGTTACAAATATAGATCCTCTGCTTCCCTGCTCACTTATCGGAGATGAGACAAGAGTCAAGCAATGCGCCCTCAACATACTGAACAATGCGGTAAAATATACGCCTTCCGGGCAGGTGACACTTACTGTTTCCCATGAAAAAAAGGATGACAGCCATATTCTCCTGAAGATAAGCGTTACGGACACCGGTATAGGTATAAAGGAAAAAGATCTGGGCAAGCTCTTCAGTCCCTTTGAAAGGATAGAGGAATCCAGAAATTACACGGTTGAGGGAGCAGGACTGGGCCTTAATATCGTACATAACCTCCTTAAGATGATGGGTTCGTCACTTAAGGTCAGCAGCGAATATGGAAAGGGTTCTGTATTCTCCTTTGAAGTGGAACAGGAAGTGGCTTCCTGGAAGGAAATGGGTGATTTTGTCATCTCGAAGAGCGAAAGCACCAGGGAAAAGGATACATACAGCGCAAGCTTTAAGGCTCCGGATGCGAAGCTTCTGGTGGTTGATGACACCGAGATGAATCTTGTAGTGATAAAGGCTCTGTTGAAAGAGACAGAGATTAATATAGATACAGCCACCGGCGGACGGGAAGCCCTGGAAATGATAAGGGAAAAGAAATATGATCTTATCTTTCTGGATAAACAGATGCCTGAAATGGACGGAGTGCAGGTATTTCACAGCATGAGGAGTGATCTCTCCCACAAGAATACCAGAACACCGTGTATAGTATTGACGGCGGACGCCACATACGGTATGAGGGAGGAGCTTCTGAAAGAGGGCTTTGATGACTATGTTTCCAAGCCCGTGGAGCCTGAGGAGCTGGAACAGGTAATAAGGAAGCACCTTCCCACGGATAAGATGCCGGGTTACAGGAAAATCGGCGGCAGTTCTTCCTCCTTTGGGAAAGCTGACAAAACGGATCAGGGAACACAGGCCAATGATCAGAGTGAAATGCCGGAAACTGTGAAAAAAGTATCGGGGATCGATTTTGCCGTGGCCCTGAAAAACTGCGGGGATGAGGAAAATCTCATGGAAATAATGCGGTCATTCCTGGGAATGGCTGAAGGCACTGAAGATGCGCTGATAAAACATGAGGAAGAGAAGGATCTTGAAAACTTCACCATAAAGGCACATGCTCTAAAGAGCTCCGCTGCCATAATCGGGGCAGGGTATTTGTCGGATGAGGCAAAAAAACTGGAAAAATACGGTCATGATGGTGAATATTACAGGATTCACGATGCACTGCCGGGATTTCTGGAGAACTACCGGGAATTGGTGAAGGAAGTGGAGCTGTTTCTCCACTCTTTTGGGGAAACAGTGATCGATTTTGATGATGAAGAGGAAATGACAGACAGTAATAAGGGAGTGAAAAAGACCCTGATAAAAAAGAACGACTTCCTTTCATCCCTCCGGAGAATAACGGATATGGTAGAGGAATTTGACTATGAGGGAGCCCTGTTTTCACTGCAGATTCTGGAAAAATTCGATCTGGCGGAAAATAAAAAGGATATACTGAAAGTAGAGGAACTGCTTAAGAACTTTGACGGAGAAGATGCTCTGGAATTATTGAATGATCTGATGGGAAGAGTTTGAAAATAATATTAAATACCTCAAAAAAGAGGAGCGCCCCGGAGGTTATTCACCCCCGAGGCTTATTATGAAAAAATCATCTAACATTCATATGTTTACAATACACATAATAGCAATTCGATGTTAACAGAGTATGAACACAGGGTGAATATATAGTGAATTAGCACAATTATTTTTAGACTTAAGATATTTTTATGTTAAAAACGCACATAGATAATTGATATTGATGATATTCATTATGTAATACAGGCAAAAAAAGAACAGCAGCAGTACAGTGTATTGCGGTTACAAATGAAAAATGCTAAAATTACAAAACAGGAGACTTTGGGGGCAGTATGGACGACTTTATGGACAGCCTTGTAAAAGAGGTTGAAGGAAATATCAAACCGATACGTTCTGAAAAAATGGACGATCCTTTTGGTGCCCCGGAACAGCCTTCGCATCATGAATCCCGGCAGCTTTCTTTTCAGAGCGAATCACAGCCCCAAAGGGCACAGCAGACGAATACGCAGCCTTTGTCCATGAAGCGTGAGAGTGTGACGGAAATTCAGAATCAGAATACCTTTGAGGAACACGGGTTTGAACGCCAGCCTGTGCATCAGGAGCCCCCACAGAGCATGTGGCAGCAACAGCCCCGACAGATATACAGGGAGCCTGCACAGCCACGGCCGGAGCCGCAGAAAATATATCAGGAGTCTGCGCAACCTGAGCCACAGCCAATATATCAGGAGCCTGTGCAGCCTATGCGCCAGGCACCGCAGCCAATATATCAGGAGCCCGAACAGCCCATGCGCCAGGCGCCGCAGCCGATATATCAGGAGCCTGCGCAACCCATACAGCAGATATACCGGGAGCCGGTACAGGCCGTACAGCAGACACCGGTACCCCAGGCTATACAGCAGCCTGAACAGCAGGGCATAGCAGCCCCTGCAGCAGCCCCGGCAGCAGATCAGAAGGAATCGGCTCCTGTCAGCAGGGAACGCATGGATGAAGTGGAAAAGGATCTGTTTCTCCATGTTCACAGGGAAAACGTAAAGTGTTACAGGAATACCCAGGCAACCATTATTGAAAACACAAACATGGTTAAGCAGGGACTGGAGGACAAGCATTCAAATGTGCACAGCTGGCTTCTTATGCTGCTGGTTCTTTCCATCGTAAATCTGGGAGCGAGTGCGCTTCTTATATTACATATGATCTTTGGATTTGTATAAATTATGAAATCAGCTGAATCAAAAGTATATCAATATGCCATACAGGGCGGGACGCCTCTGAAAGGTGAAGTGGAAATAGGCGGAGCGAAAAACGCAGCCCTTGCCATTCTGGCTGCGGCCATTATGACAGATGATACCGTTACCATAGAGAATATGCCCGATGTGAGGGACACCAATGTTCTGTTGGAGTCCATGGCCGGTATAGGAGTCATTATAGAGAGGCCTGACCGGCACACTGTAAGGATCAACGGATCCATGGTAAGGAATGTTAACATAGAGTACGAGCTTATCAGGAAGATAAGGGCTTCTTATTATCTTATAGGCGCACTTCTGGGTAAATATAACGAGGCGGAGGTGCCGCTTCCCGGAGGCTGTAATATAGGCAGCCGTCCCATAGATCAGCATCTAAAGGGCTTCAGAGCCATCGGGGCCGATGTGAAGATCGAGCACGGTTCCATAATAGCAAGGGCGGAAAAGCTTACCGGAGCCCATATCTATATGGATGTGGTAAGTGTCGGCGCCACCATTAATATCCTTATGGCATCCTGCATGGCAGAGGGAAAGACTATTATCGAAAATGCCGCAAAAGAGCCCCATGTGGTTGATGTGGCAAACTTCTTAAACAGCATGGGAGCCAATATCAAGGGGGCAGGAACCGACGTTATCAGGATAAAGGGCGTGCCCTCCCTCCACGGTGCCGCTTATTCGGTGATCCCTGATCAGATCGAGGCGGGAACCTTTATGTTCGCCGCTGCGGTGACCGGCGGGGATATTCTGGTAAAGAACGTGATCCCCAAGCATCTTGAATCCATCAGCGCCAAGCTTATCGAGATAGGCTGCCAGGTAGATGAATTTGACGACAGCGTCAGGGTAAGGAGGATCGGAAGGCTTAGGAATACCCAGATCAAAACCCTGCCCTATCCCGGATTTCCCACGGATATGCAGCCTCAGGCCGGTGTGGCTCTTTCTCTTTCCGGTGGGGTAAGCACCATTACAGAAAGCATTTTTGAAAACCGTTTCAGATACGTGGACGAGATTATGAAGATGGGTGCCAATATAAAGGTAGAGGGAAATACAGCAATCATCACCGGTGTAGAATCTTTGAGCGGGGCAAATATCACGGCACCGGACTTAAGGGCAGGTGCCGCACTGGTACTTGCAGCTCTTGCTGCTGACGGGGTCTCCACAATAGACGATATCCGCCTTATTGAGAGAGGATATGAGGATTTCGATATCAAGATAAGGAGTCTCGGAGGCAAAATGGAAAAAGTGACAGATATGAAGTCAGTAAAGAAATTCCGGCTTAAGTCAAAAGCCGGATGATCTTAAGATCTACAGGATTGCTTCTACAAAAAGCCCGTGCTCACGGGACAGATCCACGTAATGATTTCCGCACTGAACCATCGGTTTTGACAGATCCAGCTTGTTTATAAGCACAATATCCCCTTCCATTCCATTTGAAAGCCTTACACGGTTATGCATATAAGTGTTGACGATGTATCCCAGGAATATAAGAATGAATTCCGGGTCGTATTTCTGCAGCCCTTCCTGTTCGAAAATACTGATGACCTGGAAAGGACAAAGGGGTCCCCTGTATACCCTGGCACTGGTCATGGCGTCATAGACATCTGCAATGGATACTATCCGGGCAAAACGGTCTATCCTGTTGGTTTTCAGTCCGAAGGGATAACCTGAGCCGTCACACCTTTCGTGGTGCATAAGGGCGGCATTCTTGATATGGTCATCAATGTCCATGGTTTTCAGCTTATTATATCCCTCAAGGGAGTGGGTTTTTATGATATTGTACTCTTCGTTTGTGAGCTTTGAGGGTTTGGTGATAATGGACTCCGGAACCATGAGCTTCCCGATATCATGGAGCAGTCCGCAGAGGGTGAGGGTCTTGATATCTTCCTCGTTCATTTTTATCCAGTTGCCGAAAACATGACAGATAAGAGCCACGTTCAGACAGTGGGCGTATGTGGGATCATCATACATACGCATATTGTGAAGCATATCGAAGATGTGGATCCCGTTGGAATTCTCCGCAACCAGCTTTTCGGGCTGGGCAAGCAGGGCATCCGTATCTATAACATTCTTTGTGATGATATCATTGACGGAATCCTTGAATTCCACCATTTCCTCTTCGTATTCTTTTTTGAAGCGCTTATATTCCTCGCTTGAACGGATCTTTTCGGAATAAGTGGGTTCGGGGGCAGGTTCTGCTGCAGGCTGCAAACTCTCCTCTTTGATATTTATCGCAGAGATCGAGTAAAATTCCAGCTTTGTGATGGCTTTGTCAGTCAGCACCAGACCCTTTGGCAGGATCAGCTGGTTATTATGGGAAAAGACATCCTCTGCTGTGATCATTCCGGGCAGGAGATTGTGTGTCAACAGTCTGGGCATTTTTCACCTCCGAATAGATACAGTATATTGTTATAGGGGAGTTTAGTCAAATCTAAAAAATTTCAGGAGCGTATGTTATGGTTCAGCGGCCTGCCATTCCGCTGAATTGCAACTATTGTTTTTCCACGCCTTGCAATGAATCACCATAGAGGATATACTGTAAAGATGTTAAAAAAGGTATTCCGCCACGAATTAAAATATCTTATATCGGATGGGGAAGCTCTTTTGATCAAAAACCGCCTGAAAGAAGCGGCGAAGACCGATATACACGCGGAGAACGGGAGCTATCTCATAAGGAGCCTGTATTTTGATGATATGTGGGAAAGTGCGTATACGGAAAAACAGGCGGGGGTTTCACAGCGCAGGAAATACCGTATCAGGATATACAATTTCAGAGATGATTTCATAAGTCTGGAATGTAAGGAAAAAAGTGGAAACTATATATTAAAAAGATCTGCGGAGATATCCGCGGAGGAGTTTTACCGGATCACAGGCGGTGATTATGCGTTTTTAAAGGACAGGGAGGAAGAGGTGTTAAAGGAATTTTACCTCTCCTGCACGGCAGAAGGGCTCCGGCCTTCAGTTATAGTGGATTATGACAGGACTCCCTTTGTTTACGGACCCGGAACGGTAAGGATCACCTTTGATGAAAAGATACGGTCGGGATTTATGGGATTTGATATCTTTGACAGCAGCATACCGGTGTATTCTGTTCTGGACCCGGGAAAACTCATTATGGAAGTAAAATATACGGAGTATCTTCCGGATGCTGTGAAGGATCTGATAGAGCCGGTTTCTTCTGTTCAGGTGGCTGCATCCAAATTTGTGCTGTGTTCTGACGCCATGAGGGAGATAAGGGGCTTAAGGAGGATAGTATAACATGAGTGTTAAGGCGATGATAAAAAAATCCATATTGGAATCGGATATGTATAACCAGTCCATATCCTTAAGCACTTTGATGACCATTATGGTGGACATGCTCCTCGCATTAGTCATAGGCCTTTTGATATATGAGATCTATAAGCGCTATTTTAACGGTGTGGTTTACAGCAGGAGCTTCGCAATGACCCTTATCGGAATGACGGTGCTGACCTGCATGGTGACTCTGGCTATAAGCACGAATATCGTCATATCCCTTGGTATGGTGGGAGCACTGTCCATAGTCAGATACAGAACTGCTGTAAAGGAGCCCCTGGACATAATGTATCTTTTCTGGGCCATAACCATGGGCATCACCATAGGTGCGAGCATGTATCTTCTGGCGGCTGCGGGCATGTTATTCATGCTGATAATAATCGCCGTTATGCACAGGAAACAGGACAGGGCCCAGGCATATGTGATGATATACCACGCTCAGAGCGGAGCAGAGGAAAAGGTTACGGAGCTCCTTAAGGACATACCCCACGGGGTAAAGAGCAGGATTGCAAGGGGAGATGAATATGAAGTATCCGTTACCCTTGATCTCGGTGAAAAAGAACTTGATATAGCTGATAAGGTGCGTATCGTTGACGGGGTAAGGGACGTGACCCTTATTTCGTACAACGGAGAGTACCACGGCTAATGGAGCATATCTTCGAAGAAGACATGCTCCACGGACCGGCCGCACCGCAAAGCGGAAGGGGTAGGAAATAAGCACAGGAGGAATGACAAAGCATGAAAGACTTGGAAAGTACCCAGATGTTTAAGGTGGAAAAAGAGCCCGAAACAGGTGTGAAGGTGGTTTTATCCACTGTTTACGAGGCTCTTACGGAAAAAGGCTACAATCCCATAAGCCAGATCGTAGGATATATTATGTCCGGGGATCCCACCTATATCACCAGCCATAATAACGCCAGGAGCCTTATTATGAAGGTCGAAAGGGACGAGCTGGTAGAAGAACTCTTAAAGCAGTATATAAAGAGCAGCGGATGGGATAAGGAATAAATGAAATATTTGTCTCTTGACTATGGATCCAAAACCGTTGGGGTTGCCGTAAGCGATGCTACTGGAACCGTGGTGCGGGAACTTGAAATAATCCGCAGGGAAAAGGAAAAGGCATTAAGGCGTACCTGTGCCCGAATTGAGGAGATAGTCGTGAATGAGGGTGCAGACGTGATAGTGATCGGGTTTCCCTTAAATATGGATGGCTCCGCCGGCGAAAGGGCAGAAAAGGCGAAAGCCTTCGGTGAAATGGTGGCCAGAAGAACAGGTCTGCCTGTGCGTTTTCAGGATGAAAGACTGACTACGACAGAGGCGGAAGAGATAATGGATGAAGAAAATTTAAGGAGCAGGAGGGACAGGAAGGCCCGCGTGGACAGCGCGGCAGCCGCCGTAATCCTTGGTGATTTCCTTAACAGCGTTGAAAACACGCAAAGGTAATAAAATGGACAGTGTACAGTTTACACAGGAAGACGGAAGCGTTATTGATTATTTTGTGCTTGCAGAAGCAAAGGTCGGACAGTATTCCTATCTGCTCTGTACAGAGGAGGAAGAAGGAGACGTGGAGGCCTTTGTTTTGAGGGCTGCACCGGGTGATGAGGAGGATGAACAGCTCCTCTATGAGACCGTGACTGATGAAAAAGAACTGGGTGCCGCCGTGGAAGCACTGGAGAAGCAGCTTGAGGATGTGGAGATCGAGCTGTAGCGGAGGTGTTTTTTGAAAAATCAAATAAATGGATCCGGCTCAAAGCTCAAGATCATCGCACTTGGCGGTCTTGAGCAGATAGGCATGAATATAACTGCCTTTGAGTACGAGGACAGCATCATCATAGTGGACTGCGGTATAGCATTTCCGGAGGATGACATGCTGGGTATAGATCTCTGTATACCGGATGTGACTTATCTCAAGGAAAACCTGGACAAGGTAAAGGGTTTCCTTATTACCCATGGGCATGAGGATCATATCGGGGCGTTGCCCTATGTCCTGAAGGAAGTGAATGCGCCGATATATGCCACAAAGCTCACCATAGGGCTTATTGACCATAAACTGGAGGAGCACGGATTAATAAAAAACGTAAAGAGGAAAGTGGTACACCATTCCCAGTCCATTAACCTGGGAAAATTCAGGATAGAGTTTATCAAGACTAACCACTCCATAGCGGATGCGTCAGCTCTTGCCATATACTCCCCTGCGGGAATAGTGGTACATACCGGAGATTTCAAGGTGGATTACACTCCGGTTTTCGGTGATGCCATAGATCTCCAGCGTCTTGGAGAGATCGGTAAAAAAGGCGTGCTGGCTCTTATGTGCGACAGTACCAATGCGGAGAGAGAGGGCTTTACAAAGTCTGAGAAGACCATAGGCGCGGTTTTTGATACGCTGTTTGAAACCCATAAGAAGGGCAGGATAATAATAGCCACCTTTGCCTCCAATGTGGACAGGGTGCAGCAGATTATCAATACCGCATTTAAATATGACAGAAAAGTCATCGTGGAGGGGCGCTCCATGGTGAATATCATAAATACGGCTCAGGAGCTGGGTTATATCAAAGTGCCTGAGAATACGCTGATAGATATAGATCGTATGAAGGACTATCCCGATGAGAAGGTGGTTCTTGTAACCACGGGTAGTCAGGGAGAGTCCATGGCAGCCCTTTCCAGGATGGCCATGAATATGCATAAAAAGGTGACCATAAAACCAAATGACACTATAATCTTCTCATCAACACCCATACCGGGGAACGAAAAGTCGGTTTCCAGAATAATAAATGAACTGGAATCAAAGGGGGCAGATGTCATTTTCCAGGAGGCCCATGTTTCGGGACATGCCTGCAGGGAGGAGATAAAGCTTATCTATTCCCTGGTAAAGCCCAGGTATTCCATACCCGTTCACGGCGAATTCAGGCACCGTCACGCTCAGGCCATGATCGCCAAAGAGCTGGGATATGATAATGACCACATTCTTATGATCCATACAGGGGATGTGCTGGAGATCAGCGAGGAAGAGGGGGCAAAAGTCACCGGACACGTACATACGGGATCTGTCTTTGTGGACGGTCTCGGCGTGGGAGATGTGGGAAACGTGGTGCTCCGGGACAGGCAGCATCTGGCGGAGGATGGCATTGTGATCATCGTTCTCACACTGGAGAAGGGAACCGGACAGGTTCTGGCAGGACCCGATATCATATCCAGAGGCTTTGTATATGTCAGAGAATCAGATGCGCTGCTGGAGGATTCCACTGAGGTTCTGGAGGAAGCAATGGATTATCTGACAGAGAAGGGCATCAGTGACTGGGGAAAGATAAAAAGCACCTTAAAGGATTCTCTTTCAGACTATCTCTGGAAAAAAACAAAAAGAAGACCCATGATACTCCCCATTATCATGGAAGTGTAAATGACAGGATATATGGAGGTGCGGGCTTTGGACGCGAGGCTCTACGGTGATGTCATAAATTTTACGGAATGTATAAAGGATACACCGGAATACAGGGAATATCAGGAGAAAAAGAAGAAGATAGAGGGTTTTCCGGAGCTTAAGGAAAGGGCGGAGATCCTGAAACAGAATACTTATGAGCTCTGCCTGGGATTTGATCCTGAAAGGGATCCGGTTTCAAAGATGATGAAATATTCCGATGAAAATGAGGATATCTTCATGGAGCCGGTAATAAATGAGTATCTTACGGCGGAAGCCGCATTCTGCAGAATGATGCGGGAGATACTGGATATGACCATGGACCGTATAGATTTTTGAGAGGTGTTTTTTGAAGATACGCCGGATTTTTATTTCAATGGCCGCAATGCTGGTTCGGCTTTTCATAGTTTTGGTGATAGTTTCCTCCATATATAAACTGGGGTTTAAAGCCTATGATTTCGGCTACCGGGTTTTTGCCGAGGAAGCTATTACGAGTGAACCCGGAAGGGATATTAAGGTGAAGATCCCCATGGGAGCTTCTGCCATGGACATCGGAAAGATACTGGAGATGTCGGGGCTTATCCGGGATAAGAATCTGTTTTTTATCCAGGAGAGGCTTTCGGAATACCATGGAAAGCTGTCCCCGGGTGAATATACCCTGAATACCTCCCAGACTGCCCAGGATATGATGAAGGTCATGGCGGCGGAAGATGAGGAGGAAGAGGACGGGGAAGATAAAAAATGACGGAAGATCGGCTTACGGGATATATAAATTCCCTGTACAGCGGCAACAGCGGGATTCTGGATAAGCTGGAAAAACAGGCGCTTCTGGACAGGATCCCGATAATCAGAAAGGATGCACAGGCATTCTTAAGGTTTATCCTTTTCTCCTCCGGTCCCCGGGAAATACTGGAGATCGGTACGGCAACCGGGTTTTCTGCCATTTTTATGGCGGAGTATACGTCCCCGGGGACAAAGATCACAACTATCGAAAACTATGAGCGCAGGATTCCCATTGCAAGGGAGAATATAGAAAACGCAGGATATTCAGGGAAGATAAAGCTTTTAGAGGGAGACGCATCGGAGATACTTTCAACCCTGGAACCGGGATATGATCTGATATTCATAGATGCGGCAAAGGCGCAGTACCCCTTTTATCTTAAGGAATCAAAAAGACTGTTAAGAACCGGGGGATATATTGTGGCCGACAACTGTCTTCAGGAGGGAGACATACTGGAATCCAGGTATGCTGTTGAGAGAAGGGACAGGACCATTCACAGGAGAATGAGGGAGTTTTTAAGGGAGATCACATCCATGGAAGGATACTCTTCCGTTCTGCTTCCCACGGGAGACGGGATAGCCGTTGCATATAAGTATGAAGAAACCTGAACTTTTGATCCCCGCAAAGGGGCCTGAAGAATTCAATACTGCCATAAACTTTGGCGCAGATGCCGTATATGTGGGATACGAGACTATGGGTCTCCGTTCCGGGGCCAGGAATTTTAAGGAGGAGGAGCTTAAGGAAGCGGTCGCCCTTGCCCATAAAAACAATAAGAAGGTCTATGTTACGGCGAATATCATCGCCCATAACAGGGATCTAAGGGAGGCAGAGGACTATTTCCGGAGAATGAAAGAAATAAGGCCGGATGCCCTGCTTATCGCAGATCCCGGCATGTTCCTCCTGGCAAAGGAGATATGTCCCGAAACAGAGCTGCATATCAGTACCCAGGCGAATAATACCAATTATAAAACAGTGCTTTTCTGGACTTCCCTGGGGGCAAAGCGGGTAGTCACCGCAAGGGAGCTTTCACTTGACGAAATTAAAGAAATAAGGGAAAATATTCCCTCCGATACAGAGATAGAATCCTTTGTCCACGGTTCCATGTGTATTTCATATTCGGGACGCTGCCTGCTCTCGAACTATTTTACCGGCAGGGACGCAAACCACGGAGAATGTACCCATCCCTGCAGATGGCGCTATGCTGTGGCGGAGGAGACCAGACCGGGACAGTTTCTCCCGGTTGAAGAGAATGAAAGGGGCACTTTTATCTTCAATTCCAAAGACCTGTGTATGATCGGACATATTCCGGAGCTTGTAAAGGCGGGAATTGACAGCTTCAAGGTGGAAGGCCGCATGAAGACTGCTCTCTATGTGGCAGTCACAGCAAGGACATACAGAAAAGCAATTGATGATTATTTTGAATCGCCTGAAAAATACGAGGCCAATCTCCCCTGGTATCTGTCGGAAATAGGAAAGTGTACTACCAGGGATTTCTGTACAGGGTTTTATTTCGGACGTCCGGATGAGAGTGCCTATGTATACAGCGGAAGCACTTATTTCCAGGAGTATGTATATCTCGGGACGGTAGAGGATACAGACAGCCGCGGAAGGGCTTTGTTTCATCAGAAGAACAAGTTTTCCGTGGGTGACCGGGTTGAGATAATGAAGCCGGACGGTAATGATATAGAGGTGTCGGTTAAATCCCTTTATTCCGAAGAAAGGGGAGAGGTGGAGAGCGCGCCTCACCCAAAAGAGCTAATAGCTGCTGAATTTTCAACAGCCCCGGAAAAAGGGGATTTAATAAGGATAAAACAGAAATGAAGCTAATCAGTATTGTTGTTCCGTGCTGGAACGAGGAAGAGGTAATTCCCTTTTTCTATGATGAAATGAATAAAACCCTGAACGCATTCGGAAAGGAATGCGATGATGTGGAGTTTGAACTGATCTTTGTGGATGATGGCTCTAAAGACAAAACCCTGGAGCTCATTAAATCATATGCAAAAAATGACAGCAGGATCCGCTACGTATCCTTCTCCAGAAATTTCGGGAAGGAAGCGGCGCTTTATGCGGGCTTTGAAAACGCAAAAGGAGATTATGTGGCCTGTATGGATGTGGATCTGCAGGATCCCCCGGGACTGCTGCCGGAAATGTACCGGGCAGTGTCTGATGAAGGCTACGATTCCGTAGCCACCAGAAGGGTTACCAGAAAGGGAGAGCCTCCCATCAGATCTTTTTTTGCAAGAAGATTTTATGCTCTTATGGATAAAATATGTTCCACGGAGGTGGTGGACGGGGCCCGTGATTACCGTATGATGACAAGGCAGATGACTGATGCGGTGCTCTCCATGGGTGATTATAACCGTTTTACCAAGGGAATTTACGGCTGGGTAGGCTTTAAGACCAAATGGCTGGAGTTTGAGAACATCGAAAGAGTGGCGGGAGAGACCAAGTGGTCCTTCTGGAAGCTTCTGATATACGCCATAGAGGGGATTATAGCATTCTCCACGGTTCCGCTGGAGATCATCGCCTGGATAGGGGGAGCGCTTACGGGAATATCCTTTATTTTCACCATAGCGGCTATTATCTGTTTAATCACAGGTATCTGGGGAAGCCTGCCTCTCGTCATCGCCGTTATCATGTTTTTCGGTTCAATGAATATCCTTGCGGTGGGGATCGCTGCCCTGTATTTGAGCAAGACCTACCTGGAAACAAAGGGAAGACCTCTTTATATTGCTAAGGAACTGACATAGGCTCAGTCAGTGACAGGATCCATAAGGAGATAGCTTAAGATATGAAGCTGATAATTCAGATACCATGCTTAAATGAAGCGGAAACACTGGAGATCGCCTTAAATGATCTGCCCCGGCAAATTGACGGGATAGACGAGATAGAGTATCTCATCATTAATGACGGCAGCAGCGATAATACGGTTGAAGTAGCTAAAAAATGGGGAGTAAACCACGTGGTGAGCTTTCCGAACAACAAGGGACTGGCAAAGGGTTTTATAGCCGGGCTGGATGCGTGTTTAAGAGAAGGCGCGGACATTATAGTCAATACCGATGCGGACAACCAGTACTGCGGTGCGGATATTGAAAAGCTGGTGCGCCCCATTCTTGAAGGAAAGGCAGAGATAGTGATAGGGGAACGCCCTATCGATGACATAGAAGATTTTTCTCCGGTAAAGAAAAAGCTGCAGCACCTGGGATCATATGTGGTGAGGGTTGCATCGGACACTGACATTCCCGATGCGCCCAGCGGATTTCGCGCTTTTTCCAGAGAGGCGGCCTTAAGGCTCAATGTTATCAATAATTATACCTATACCCTGGAGACCATAGTGCAGGCCGGGAGAAACAAGATGGCCATTACCAGCGTTCCCATAAGAACCAACAGGGAACTCAGAAAATCCAGGCTGTTTTCCAGTATGGGCGGGTATATCAAAAAATCCATCCTCACAATAATCAGAGCATATATGATGTACAGGCCCCTGACCTTTTTCACGGCCATCGGGCTTATCCCTTTCATAGCCGGTCTTATTATAATGATCAGGTTTCTTCTGTTCTTTATAAACGGTTCCGGAATGGGACATATCCAGTCCCTGATCCTTGCCAGTACCCTGATGATGCTGTCGTTTACCACCTTTATGATGGGTTTCCAGGCGGATCTTATGGCGGCGAACCGGAAGATAATGGAGGACGTGCAATACCGGCTCAGGCGCTTTGAGGCCGGAAACGGGGCAGATGAGGGTAATAAGGATGACCAGGGAAAGACAGAAGAATAGATTTAAGCGGATAGTGGTCATAGGGCCGGTTTATCCTTTTAAGGGCGGTATTTCCCATTATACCGGGCTCCTGGTAAAGAGTCTTAAAGAGAGAGCTTCTGTCCGGACAGTTTCATACAAAATGCAGTATCCGAAGCTCTTATTTAAAAAGGAGCAGCGGGACTATTCAAATGATTCCTTTAAGGTTTCTGACGCAGAATTCCTTATCAATACGGCAAATCCCTTTAATATAATAAAAACCGCGCTTTCCATTAACGCATGGAAGCCGGAAACAGTCATCATCCAGTGGTGGCATCCCTATTTTTCGCCTTGCTACAGGATATTGTGCGCATTTCTGAAATGCCCGGTGCTGTTTATCTGCCATAATGTCTTTCCCCATGAAAGATTTCCGATGGACAGGATGCTGACACGTCTGGTGCTGTCAAAGGGAGATTACTTTATCCTTCATTCAAAGAAGGAGACCGCGGAGCTTAAAACCATACTACCCGAAGCGAAATACAGGGTAAATATGCATCCCACATATGAGTCCTTTAAAATGCGGGATATGAGGGAGAAAACAGGCTGTGAAAAGCGGCTTCTCTTCTTCGGCCTGGTGAGGCCCTATAAAGGGCTGAATGTACTGCTAGAGGCTCTTTTGGAGCTGCCGGACATTTATCTTACGGTGGCCGGGGATTTCGGAGGAACTGAGGGAGACTACGAAGAGCTTCTTAAGGATGAAAGGCTTAAGGGCAGGGTTCATGTTCACAACGGATATATCCCGGATAAGGATGTACAGGGATATTTTGAAAACTGTGATGCCGCAGTACTGCCCTATCTGGACGCCACCCAGAGCGGTATAGCACAGGTGGCCTTCGGCTTTAAGAAACCGGTCATTGCCACAAGAGCCGGCGGACTGCCGGAGGTGGTGACTGATGGTGTTACCGGAGTGCTTGTGGATCCCGGCGATAAAGAGTCCCTTGTTCAGGGCATCAGAAGATTTTATGAGCTTAAGGAATCCGGAACAGACTTTAAGGAAAACATAGAAAAAGATTCCGAAAGGTTTACCTGGGAACATCTTGTTGATACTATTTTTGAATTGAGCTTAAAAGCATAGCATCCCCATTGTAGTTGCTACTTGCCAGTGGCAAGCGTTCAGCAGCGACCGGGCAAAAGAAGCGAGACAGGCGGCCGCAAATCGGCCGGATGAGGTATATATTGAAGACTGCTCTTATAATCCTAAACTACAACGATGCAGACAGAACCGCAGAGCTTATCAGCAAGGTGTCAGACTATCCATCCCTTGATGACATAGTGGTGGTGGATAACGGTTCTTCTGATGATTCTGCGGAAAAACTTTCCACTCTTTCCGGAGAGCATATTCACTTTATAGGCCGTGATACAAACGGAGGCTATGCAAAGGGCAATAATACAGGGCTCCTCTATACCCTGAAAAAGCTGAAAAGCGATGTGATCTTCTTTGCGAATCCGGATGTCTTTTTTACCGATGAAACTGTGGCTGCCATGACAGAGGTCTTAAATGACTGCCGTGAATACGCCTGCGTAGCACCTCTTGTAAACCAGGGCTACAATGTCTGGCACTTACCCGGTTTTTCAGGAATACTTATAAGTCTCTTCCTTTTCGCCTTTACCTTTGAAAAGATAGCCATCAGAAAGAAAATAGAGAGAAGCGGAAAGAGCCTTGTACCCGTAGGGGTAGTGGAGGGTTCCTTCTTTGCCGTAAGGGCGGATGCCATGAAAGAGGTAAGAGGCTTTGACGAGAGGACCTTCCTGTACTCCGAAGAGATAATCCTTTCCTACCGCTTAAGATCAAAGTGTTATCTCACCGGGGTGCTTCCGGAGGAGAGATATGACCACCTCCATTCCGCCAGCATAAAGAAGATGTACAAGTCCAGCAAGGCCGCGGCCTTCCATCATTTCAGGGACAGCTTCAGGATCTATAATAAATATTACCTGAAAACAAATGCCCTTCAGGACAGGATCTTTGATATCTGCTGGCAGCTTGGCTACATTGAGAGAAAGCTCTATGATATCCTGAAATAACTGATTTCAGACGGCTGAAAAAAGAGCCGGGGACAGATATTATCCATGAATGTTGTAACACCGCCCCCTGTCGTGTATAATCACGGCAGGGGTTTTATTTCATGAAATTTGTTACACTTTTTCTGAGACTTAAAAACGTACATCTCCTTAAGGACGTGGGGATGATACCATATTATCTGATGAGGGATCATGGCCTGGACAGCACCATGGTCTGCATGAAAAATGAGGATGAATATTCCTTTATTGATAAGGAAGTAAAGGGCCTTAAGATCAGGTTCCTTCCGGAGAACAGGTATTCTCCCGTCATTTCCGGGATGAAGTATGTCTGGGATAATGCCCGGGATATAGATGTCCTCAATGTCTATCATCTTAATCTGTCCTCTTTTTTGCTTCTGCTCATTTATAAACTGAGGAAAAAAAGAGGCGGCAGGGGTTATCTGAAGCTGGATATGGATCTGAAGGGCTATAAACGGCTCTATATGTTTAATCCCGTGGGCTTTATCAAGCGCCGTACCATGAATCTTGCCGACATAATTTCCGTTGAGACCACAATGCTTTATGACAGGCTGAAAAAGCGCTATGGCAGCAAAATGATCTATATTCCAAACGGTTTCTATGCCACGGGAGATAAACCGGAGCGGAATTTTGAAAAGAAAAACATGATACTCACGGTGGGAAATCTCGGCACCTACGCAAAGGCTACGGATATCTTGCTGCAGGCCTTTGCGGGAGTGGCAGGGGATAATGACTGGGTGCTGACCCTGGTGGGGCCGGTGGAGCCCTCTTTCAGGAAATATGTGAGTGAATTTCTCTCAAAGCATGAGGAACTGAGGAAGAGGATCATATTTACCGGTGAGATAAGGGACAAGGAAAAGCTTATGGAGTACTATAAAAAAGCGAAGATCTTTGTTCTGCCCTCCCGCAGCGAGAGCTTTGGCATAGTGCTGCTGGAAGCCGCATCAAACGGGGATTTTATGGTTACCACCACCGGTGTTCCCGCAGGACGGGATATATTTAATGACGGAAAATACGGCTTTATCGTGCCTCCCGAAGATCCGGTAATGCTTTCAGACGCATTTATCCGGCTTATGAATTCCAAAGCGGACTGGAGCTGCAGGGCGGCAGAGATAGCTGATTACGCATGGCACGATTTCCGCTGGGAACCGATTGTTTCCAGACTTTATGAGGTTCTTAAAAATTGATATCCATTGTAACCATCTGCCGTAATGAGAAAAAAACAATAAACAGCACCATCCGCTCCGTATACTCACAGACCTGGACCGACTATGAATATATCATAAAGGATGCAGGGTCTGATGACGGCACGGTGGAAGAGCTTGAAAAATGGGAAAAGCGTTTTAATAAAAAGGGAATTCGTTTTAAGGCGGTTTCCGCTGCCGACAAGGGGATTTATGACGGCATGAACGAGGCGGTAAAGCTCTGTACCGGGGAATTCATTAACTTTATGAATACCGGGGATATGTTCTTAACGGATGATGTGCTTGAGAGGATCTTTAAGGGCAGGGACTATAGCGGAACAGACCTTATTTACGGGGACGCGGTGGAGGAGGAATTCGGGGAACTCCATTATTTCAGAAAATGTCCGGAGCTTATAACTGAACGTATGCCCTTTTCCCACCAGAGCGTATTTGTGAGAAGAGAGCTTATGTTAAAGTACCCCTTCAGGCTGAAATACGGTATCGCAGCGGACTATGACCTGCTGCTCACTCTCAATGAAAAGGGGTATGTATTTACGGATTCATGTGTTGCGGTGGCAAAGATCAGCAAGAGCGGAAAATCCAGCGTAAAACTGAAGGACACCTATATAGAGAGCCTGAAGCTCAGGCGTGAACACGGATTGTCCGTTCCCCGGGGAAAGGAATTAAAGAGAAAGCTTTTCTGGATAAATATAAAACAGTTCGGAATGGATCATTTCCCCGCCGGATTAAAGTACATGATAAGAAAGGTACAGAGGAAAATGCGGGGCCAGAAGAGCTATAACGGATAAGGGTCAGGATAAGGACCAGAGGAAAACGGGAAATGTTTGGGATAAGGCATTTGGCACAGATCGCGCAGAGCATATACAGAACCTTTATCTATCCCCTGAAGCGCTGCTGTCTTGAATTAAAGACCTCCGGAATATTTCAGAAGGGGTCTTATATTTCTCCGGACACCGTGATGGAGGGCAGGAATTATCTGGGAAAGAATACCGCACTGTACGGCTGTAAGCTGGGATACGGCTCATATATCAATAATAACGGGAATTTTTCCCATACGGACATCGGTTACTATACTTCAATAGGAGCAGGTGTTTCAACTGCCGTGGGAGGACATCCCTTAAACGGATACTGCGCTCTTCATCCCGCCTTTACGGATCCCGCAAAAACCTTCGGTTTTTCCTATGTATCCGATAAGAAATATACGGATGATACTCCCAGGATCACAATAGGCAGTGATGTCTGGATAGGAAATAACGTGACAATCCTGGACGGAGCGAAGATAGGGGATGGAGCCGTGGTGGGAGCAGGCTCCGTGGTAAAGGGGGAGCTGCCGCCCTACAGCATAAACGCCGGGGTTCCGGCCCGTACCATAAGATACAGGTTTTCAGAGGATGAGATCAGGGCTTTGCAGAAGCTTAAATGGTGGGAGAAGGATGAAAAATGGATCCGCTCCCATATAGAGGATTTTAATGATGTCAGAAAACTTACAGGCAATGCCGGATGAGATAAGACCCGCCATTGTGGCAGTGGCATTTGACAGGGCAGCGGCGCTGTCAAGGCTTTTAAACAGCCTGGGAAATGCAGATTACACAAGATTTAAGGATATAACCCTTGTGGTCAGCATAGATAAGGGAGGAGATCCCGCCGTCCTTGAAACGGCTGAAAAATTCCTCTGGGAGCATGGCGAAAAAAGGGTGATAATGCGGGAAGAGAGGATGGGCCTAAAAAAACATATCCTCTCCTGCGGAGACCTCACCGGGGAATACGGCGGGATCATAATGCTTGAGGACGATCTCTATGTTTCACCCCTGTTTTACAGCTATACCTGCGCCGCGCTTTCAAAGGTGAAGGATGATGATAAGGTGGCTGGGGTCTCGCTTTACAGCCATAAGTTCAATGTTTTTGCGCGCTTTCCCTTTGAGGCCGTGGATGACGGATATGATAATTTCTATTTCCGGTTTCCTTCCAGCTGGGGCCAGGCATGGACCTTTGACCAGTGGAAGGCTTTCAGGCAGTGGCTTGAAGAACATGACGGAGAGGATCTCCACGGAAACGGGATGCCCTCATACGCGGCAGACTGGGGCAGTTCATCCTGGCTGAAATATGCCCTGAAATACGTTATAGAGAAAAAAAGGACCTGGCTGTATCCCAGGGTTTCGTATACCACGAATTTTTTCGACGAGGGAGAGCACTCCAAAGAGGCAGTCACAGATCTGCAGGTACCCCTGTCCCGGGGAAAAATGAGGGATTACTGTTTTTCTTCCTATGAGCAGACGGGCGCCGGATACGACCAGTATTTTGAAAATGAAGCCCTGAAATATGAGGCGGATATTTACGGCTTAAAGCGGCAGGACGGCGCTCTTTCCGATAAGCCCTTTTATTCTGCGGAAATACTGCCCTTTGAAGTACTTGAAAGCTATGCCCTCTCATTAAGGCCTGTGGACAGCAATATCCTTTTTAAGATCCCCGGAGAGGGAATATATCTCTATGATCCCCTGAAAAAGACCGGCGGAAAGATAAAGAAGACCGCAAGGCTGGAAAAATACTTTTATCCCGGTATGAACAGGAAGAAGATAATGAAGCTCCTGTCGGACAGGCTGATGCACTGATAGTGTTGGATTAACTGCAGACGGATTCGACGGCTGGATGGATTAACGGAAGGCTTTAAGAAAGGCACGGCTCTGTCAGAAATATGAGTTGTAAGAGATACCAAAGTGAAAGACATAATTAATAAGCTGAATTACATATTTAACCCTTCCCAGAAGAGGGCAATGGTGCTCCTGTTGTTCTGCATCTTTTTCGGTGCGTCCATGGAGCTCATGGGGGTTTCCCTTATCATGCCCCTTATCCAGCTTATATCTACTCCCGGGGTGGTTGAGGGACCCGGGATAGCAGGTCAGGTATACAGAGCGCTGGGAATGAAGAGCGTGCCTGATTTCTTTGCCTTTCTGGTGATGGTGATAATAGCCGTCTACGTGTTTAAGAATATATATCTGTCGGTGCTATATTATTTCCAGTATTCCTTTATCTATAAAAACCAGCTCAAGGTGGCGGGAAGGCTTGTGGACTGTTATCTGAAAAAGCCCTATACCTATCACCTGGATCATAACACCTCTGACATGATAAGGAACATAATGCTGGATACGGACAGGCTGTTCCAGCTTATTCTTTCATTTTTGAATGTCATGAGCGAGATCCTGTTGTCACTGCTGTTAGTCATTTATCTCCTCCTTAGCGATCCCGTGATGTCCTGTACAGTGGCGGGGCTGCTTCTTGTCTGTATGGCATTGTTCAGGATCCTTACAAAGGAAAGAGTGCACGGATATGGCCGTATGAATCAGGAGTATGACGGAAGAATGCACCAGGCCATAAACCAGGCTCTTGGAGCGGTAAAGGACATAAAGATACTCCACAGGGAAAAGTATTTTGTAAACAGCTTTGTGTCCTGCGGTGAAAAAAAGATGACGGCCCTCATAAACACAAATTTCTTTGGTACCATACCCCGATATATCATTGAGACCATTACGGTAACGGCCATAATGCTTGTGCTGCTCTTTAAGCTTAAGACCGGAACGGACCTGAACACCCTTTTACCGGTGCTGGCGTCCTTTGCGGTGGCGGCCTTCAAGCTTCTGCCCTCAGTGGGCAAGGTGAGCAATTATTTAAATAACATCACTTTCTTAAAGCCCTCCATTGACCTTATCTATCACGACCTTAAGGAGACTGAGGACATGGATAATATGGAGATAAGGGATACGGACGACGCCTCCCGGTACAGGGAGGAGACGCAGGAGATAAAGATAGACAGGCTGTGTTACAGATATCCCGGGACAGATTCCGATGTGCTTAAGGGGGTTTCTTTTAATATTCCTCTCGGAACCTCCATAGGTCTTATAGGAGAGAGCGGGGCAGGCAAGTCCACCCTGGCGGATGTAATACTTGGCATACTTTTCCCGAGGGAGGGAAAAGTGCTGTACGGAAGCATGAATGTACATGAATATCCCATAAAATGGGCACAGAAGCTGGCGTACATCCCCCAGGCCATCTACCTTGCAGATGAGAGCATCAGGATGAATGTGGCTTTTGGGATCGAGCCTGAAAAAATAGATGAGAAAAAGGTGTGGGAAGCGCTGGAGGAAGCACAGCTAAGTGATTTTGTGAGATCCCTTCCGGAGGGACTTGATACGGAGGTGGGAGAGAGGGGCGTCCGGCTCTCCGGAGGACAGAGGCAGAGGATAGGAATAGCCCGGGCTCTCTACGGGGATCCGGAGATACTGGTTCTCGATGAGGCCACCAGTGCTCTTGACAGCGAAACGGAGAGTGCCGTCATGGAGGCCATAGACAGGCTTCACGGCAGGAAGACGTTATTGATCATAGCCCACAGGCTTACCACTATCAGAAACTGCGAATACATCTACAGGGTGGAAAACGGGAATGTCTGTCCTGTTGACAGGGAGGAGATCCTCTGAATATGGGTGAAAACAAGCTTTCCGTAGTACTTATAACCTATAATCATGAGCCATATATCCGGGAATGTCTGGATGGCATCTTCATGCAGGAAACGGATTTTCCCTTTGATATCATAGTTGGGGAGGACTGCAGTACCGATAACACCAGGGAGGTGCTCCGGGAATACGACAGGAAATACCCCGGCCGGATGAAGCTTTTATTCAGGGAAAAAAACCTGGGGAGAGTGACACTTAATGTGTACCAGAGTGCCATGGCAGCAGACGGCGAATATCTGGCTTTTATCGAAGGGGACGACAGCTGGTCGGATCCGAAAAAGCTGCAGAAGCAGGTGGATTTCCTGGAGACCCATCCTGACTACATGGGCACCACCTGTTCTTTCCGGCTTACGGGAGAAAAGGGAGAGGATATAGTCAATGACCGGGTTTCGGCTCTTTACAGCTGGAGCGGGAACTATACCTTTGAGGACTGGCAGAAGGCCGGACCCTGGCCGGGGCAGACCGCTGGAAACGTATGCAGGAATTTTTTTAAAAACGGAAAACTGGACTATACCATTTTATACAGAGCCCATGATTTCATAGATGACGGGGTGATCTTTACCTTTATTCTGCTGCAGGGAAAGATATTCCGTTTTGATGATGTGATGGTGAATCACCGGTTTGTGGAAAAGGAAGGCGGGGAGAGCTGGAATTCCAGGAAATTAAAACGTGATTATCTCACGGAGGAATGTGACTTAAAAAGAAAGATGATGCAGTGGGTGGAAGAGAATGCGGGTCTTACGAAGATGGCTATACCCAGGGCGGACAGAGAGTTTAAGACAGCCCTTTCGGTATTTATAAAGCATCCCTCCGGCACTACGGCAAAGATGTTTTTCCCCTGGTTCAGATACTATCTGCATTTGAAATTCGGGCGTCCAAAAATGAGATAAAAGATAACTGTTTTATGTTGGGGGTTCTGAATAGTAACGATGAAAGAGAATACCGGCGGCAGGGAATAGGAAATGTACATACAGAGATTTACCAGCGGACTTGGAAACCAGATGTTCCAATACGCTTTTTATACATATTTGAGGAAGAAGTACCCGGAGGAGCGGGTGCTTGCGGATATCTCCTGGTACAGCTGGAACAGTGCCCATCAGGGCTTTGAACTGGAGAAGCTTTTTTGCCGGGAAAATAATCCTGACTTTATCTTTGAAAAAGCGGGGGTTTTTGAGACTTATTGCTGTTCCGGAACACTGCCCCAGAAGGGGAAATTCCAGTACCTAATAAACCGGATAACCAGGCTCTGTGCCGGAAAGCATTTTGAAAAAGCCCGTATTTCCGAAACCGGAAGAGAGACGGAAAATACCATTAAGAAAAAGATCGATGCTCTTCCGAAGGGCAGAAATCTGTACATCACGGGATATTTTCTGGATGAAGCCTATTATAAACATGATCTTGACTATATCCGCTCGGCACTCTCCTTTTCGGAAAAGGAAGAGGATATCGGGAAAGAAAACGCCCTTCTCCTTCAGGAGATAAGGGAGGGCAACTCCCTTGCAATCCACGTGAGGCGGGGTGATTATCTCAATCCCGGATATACGGAAGCATTTATTAATCTGGACATGGACTATTATAAAAAGGCGGTGGATACCGCCCGCGGGAGATTTCAGGATCCCAGGGTGTATATTTTTTCGGATGACAAGGATTTCATCAGCACAGCCTTTGACTGGCTCCCGGAAAAAACGCCGGTCACCCTGAATTCCGGGAAAAAGAGCTATATAGATATGCTGCTCATGAGTAAAGCGCAGTGCCTTATCACCGCAAATTCCACCTTTTCCGAATGGGCGGGTCTGCTGAATAAAAGACAGGATAGTATGATATTATATCCGAGGGAATATCTGAAGGAAAAGGACAGCAGCCTGAAAACCATCCCCGGATGGGTAAGGATCTGAAAGGAAAGACAGAGTTATGAAAAACAGAAAATACGGAAAGCCTTTGGGGGACATAGTCGCGATAAAGAGTGACTTTTTCGAGCACAATGATGATATGCTTAAATTGTCCGGGCATCAGGCGGACGCCCTCCTTATCCAGAAAAAAAGGGAAAACTGCAAGATATGCCATACTCCCATAGAGGGTGAGCCGCTGTATATGAGCCAGAGGATGGAATATTACCTCTGTCCTGTCTGCGGTCATGTAAACAGCGCCCATGAGGATACGGATGACTTCGCAAACCGGGTTTATCTTGAGGATTCATACGAGGATAATTACTCCGAAGAGGACAGGGAAAAGTACGAAAAACGTCTGGAGACCATATATATCCCCAAGGGAGAGTTCCTTATTGGCGCCCTCAAAGAAGACGGCCTTGATAAAAAGGATATAAAGCTCCTTGACGACGGTGCGGGAAGCGGCTATTTTGTAGGAGCCATGAGGAAGCTTGGTGTTCAGGCGGAGGGAATAGAAATATCCTCATCCCAGGTGAAGTTTGCCAATAAAATGAACGGGGAAGAGGTTTTAAGACAGGTTGACAGCCCCGATATAGCGGGGATATTGAAGACCACTGACGCAAACGTACTGTCTTTTATCGGTGTTTTCGAGCATATAATCAATCTGGATGAGATACTTACCGCCATCAGAGAAAATAAAAAAATACAATATGTTTTTCTGTCGGTGCCTATGTTCTCCATGAGCTGCGTATTTGAGGCATCCCATCAGAAATGCTATAACCGTCACGCCGGAGGTACCCACACCCACCTCTTCTCGGATACTTCCCTTGAATTTATGGCTGACAAGATGGGGTTTGAGGAATTGAAAAGCTGGAAATTCGGCTCAGATATGATGGATCTTTACCGTATGCTCTGTGTAAGCCTGGAGCAGAACGATAATAAAAAGCTGAAAGACTATTTTGCACCGAAGTTCCTTAAGATGATAGATGAATTACAGTTAACTGTGGATAAAAATGAATTTGCATCAGAGATACATCTTATTTTGAAACGAAGGTAACTATTCAGAACCCCCTGTGATATAACCATATTTTTCAGCGAAAACTTGTTTTCGTCTGAAAATATGG
>CAMJPM010000026.1 GCA_946407725.1 uncultured Lachnospiraceae bacterium | reverse complement strand
CCAGCATCATTAAGTCTCCCAAGCTCTGCTTGGGGGTTTATACCGTTTCACTAAAAGCACTTTTAGTTTAAGGGGTTTAAGGAGTTATGGCGCTTTAACATCATTAAAAGTACTATTTAGATTAAAGAGTTTCAGAAAACCCGGAATCCGGTTTTTACCCAATATGACAGGTATTTTTCAGAAGTCACATCTATATCTTGTGATTTGTGACAAAGATTTGTGACAATCGCAAGTTTTTTTATAAAATTTATACACAAATCACTTAAAGCGTTGTATAATAATTTAATGTTCTGTACATACAGCGAGTGGACTGGCACTGGTATTGTTCAGGTACAGAAAAATCTGACATGACGAGGTAACACTGATGATCAAGAAAGAGATAATCGCCATGCTTCTGGCAGGGGGACAGGGCAGCAGGCTCGGAGTCCTGACCACTCACATGGCAAAACCTGCAGTACCCTTTGGCGGGAAATACAGGATCATTGATTTCCCTTTGAGCAACTGCATCAATTCAGGTATAGACACCGTTGGTGTCCTTACCCAGTATCAGCCCCTGAAGCTGAATTCCCATATCGGAATAGGAACACCCTGGGATCTGGACCGCTATATCGGCGGCGTTTCTGTTCTCCCTCCTTTTGAAAAGAATGTTAACAGCGAGTGGTATACAGGTACAGCGAACGCCATATTGCAGAATATCGAGTACATGGAGAGCTACAATCCCGACTATGTACTGATATTGTCCGGTGACCATATTTATAAGATGGACTATGAGGTAATGCTGGACTTCCATAAGGAAAACGATGCAGCGGTGACCATAGCGGCCATGCCCGTTCCCATTGAGGAGGCAAAGCGTTTCGGTATAGTTATCACTGACGACAACCGCCGGATCGTTGATTTTGAGGAGAAGCCCGAGAATCCCAGGAGCAATCTGGCATCCATGGGCATCTATATCTTCACCTGGAAGATACTCCGGGAGGCACTTCTGGCGCTTGCAGACCAGTCCAGTCTTGATTTCGGAAAGCATGTGATCCCCTACTGCCACGAGAAACAGCAGCGGATGTTCGCTTATGAATACAACAGCTACTGGAAAGATGTAGGAACCCTGAATTCCTATTGGGAAGCCAATATGGAGCTTATAGACATCATTCCAGAGTTTAATCTTTACGAGGAGTACTGGCGGATCTTTACAAAGAGCGAGATCGTCACACCCCAGTTCATAGGTGCCGATTCCTCCATTGAAAAGAGCATTATCGGAGAAGGTTCGCAGATCAACGGAAAGGTCTATAATTCTGTTCTGGGCTGCGGTGTCACCGTTGGAAAGGATACCGTGATAAGGGATTCCATCATAATGAACGGCACTGTTATCGGCGAAAACTGTGAGATAGAAAAGGGTATTATCGCAGAAGACGCCGTGATCGGTGACAGAGTGAAGATCGGATACGGAGAAGACGCTGAAAATATCACAAATCCCGATATCTATAACCACGGTATTACCACTATAGCCGAAAGGTCGGAGATCCCCTCCGGTCTTACCATAGGAAAGAATTCCGTACTGTCCGGTGTATTCACCATAGATGAATTCAAGGATGAGACTGTTCCTTCCGGAAAAACAGTGATTAAGGAAGGGGGAAGGTAATCATGAGAGCGATCGGAATAATCCTTGCCGGAGGTAATAACCACCGGATGAAAGAACTTACCCAAAAGCGCGCTATTGCTGCCATGCCAGTTGCAGGAAGCTACAGGGGTATTGATTTTGCGCTGAGCAATATGACAAATTCCCATATACAGAAGGTGGGAGTTTTTACCCAGTATAATGCAAAATCCCTGACACAGCATCTGTCCTCGTCAAAATGGTGGGACTTCGGACGTAAACAGGGTGGACTTTTCGTGTTCACACCTTCCATGACAAGTGATCACTCCTTCTGGTCCAGAGGTACGGCAGATTCCATTTACCAGAACATCTCCTTCCTCAAAGACAGTCATGAGCCCTATGTTATAATCGCATCCGGCGACTGTGTATATAAGATGAACTACAACAAGGTACTGGAGTACCACATAGCAAAGAAGGCCGATATAACCGTGGTCTGTAAGGAGCTCCCTGAAAGTGAGAACGTGGAGAGATACGGTGTGGTAAGTATGAATGAAGACCAGCGTATCATAGACTTCGAGGAGAAGCCTGTAGAGGCCAGGGGCCGTACCATTTCCTGCGGTATTTATGTGATCCGCCGCCGTCAGCTCATCGAGCTTATTGAAAAGGCAGAGGAAGAGGACAGGCACGATTTTGTTTCCGATATCCTTGTGCGCTACAGGAATCAGAAGCGTATCTACGGCTACAAGATGGATTCCTACTGGAAAAATATCGCTACAGTCAATGATTATTTCCAGACCAACATGGATTTCCTGAAACCTGAAGTCAGAGATTACTTCTTTAACCAGTACCCGGATGTTTATTCCAAGGTGGACGATCTGCCTCCGGCCAAGTATAATGTGGGAAGCGTAGTGCATAACAGCCTTGCCTCCTCCGGCTGTATCATTAACGGTACTGTGCAGGATTCCGTACTGTTTAAGAAGGTTTTCGTGGGAAATAACTGCTTTATCAAGAATTCCATCATTCTGAATGACGTTTATATCGGTGATAACACCCACATAGAAAACTGTATCGTGGAGAGTCACGGAACCATCCGCGCCAACTCCTTCTATAAAGGAGAAAACGGCGTACAGATCGTAATAGAGAGAAGCGACCGCTTCTTCCTGTGATTGAACGTAATATTTTAAATATCTGTTCAAAAACCGAAGGGTTCTGAACAGATACACTTCGGAGATAATAATGCGATGTTTGTGATAGCCGGCCTGGGTAATCCGGGAAACAGATACCGGGGCACAAAACACAATGCAGGCTTTGAGACCATTGACATATTGTCCGACCGTTTTTCTATTCCAATGGACTTTGAAAAACACCGGGCAATATGCGGCAAAGGGCTTATCGGGGGGGAGAAAGTCCTCCTCGTTAAGCCCCTTACTTTTATGAATCTTTCCGGTGAAGCCCTGCGGGAAGTAGTGTCCTATTATAAGATTGACCCTGATCTTGAGCTCATAGTCATTTCAGATGATGTGGACCTGGATCCGGGCAGGATAAGAGTGCGCCCCGGCGGCAGTGCCGGAGGCCATAACGGTCTTAAAAATATCATTTCCGAAGTGGGTACGGACCGCTTTATGCGTGTCCGGATAGGAGTTGGTAAAAAACCAAGAACCTGGGATCTGGCGGACTGGGTGCTCTCCCCCTTTGACGCAGAAGCAAGGGAGCTTGTTGATGATGCACTTATAAGAGCCGCCAACGCAGTAGTCTGTATCATACAGGAGGGCTGCGACAGGGCCATGAATGAATATAACAAGGCTTCGGCTGTCTCCGGGGGTGAGGACAACTCCGCTATCTAAAACTACAGATATCGAAAACAGAAAGGAACGGCATCGACAGATAATGTATAAAGTAGATTTTTCAGACAGATCAAAACATTTCCATTTCATAGGTATAGGCGGAATAAGCATGAGCGGCTTATCGGAGCTCATGCTTTCCGAGGGTTTTACCGTTTCAGGCTCGGATATGCATCAAAGTGTCCTTACAGACACTCTTGCGGAAAAGGGCGCAAAGATCTCTTTTCCCCAAAAAGCCGACAATATTACGGATGACATAGATATCGTGATCTATACTGCTGCGATCCATGAGGACAATCCGGAGCTTATGGAGGTGAGAAGACGCGGTCTCCCCGCCCTTACCAGAGCCGAGTTTCTGGGACAGCTGATGCCCTTATACCATACAAGCATAGCGGTTTCCGGAACCCACGGGAAGACCACCACCACATCCATGCTTTCAGAGATACTGTTAAGCTCCGGTTCGGATCCAACCCTTTCCATAGGCGGGATCCTCCCCAGTATCGGTGGAAATTTCCGGGTGGGAGGAAAGGACTTTTTTGTTACCGAGGCCTGCGAATACACCAACAGCTTCCTTTCCTTTGCTCCTGATGTTGCTCTTATCCTTAACGTAGATGCAGATCATCTGGACTTTTTCAAGGATCTCGACGATATACGGAATTCCTTTCATAAATTCGCTTCTCTTCTGCCCCCTGAGGGCTGCCTTATAATCAACGGACATACCGATGGCATAGACAGTGTAACAAAGGGGTTAAAATGCCGTATCCTGACTTACGGAACCGATCCGGCATTTGATTTTCATCCCGAAGATATTTCCTATGATGAGAACGCCTGCGGTTCCTTCACCCTTTATCACGGCAATGAGGTTCTGGGAAAAATAAGCTTAAATGTCCCCGGCATCCACAACATTGAAAATGCCTGTGCGGCTGCAGCTGCAGCTTTTACAGTGGGGACAGACATCAAATACATCATCCCCTCTCTTTGCGAATTTAAGGGAACAGAGCGCAGATTTGAGCATAAGGGCAGCTTTAACGGAGTTACGGTTATAGACGACTATGCCCACCATCCTTCAGAGATAAAGGCTACCCTCACCGCAGCGAAAAACTGTGAGCACAAAACTCTCTGGTGTGTTTTCCAGCCCCATACCTATACCCGCACAAAGGCGCTTCTTCCTGAATTTGCCTCCGCACTTTCAGAGGCAGACAATGTAGTGCTGGCGGACATCTACGCAGCCAGAGAAACAGATACTCTGGGAATAAGCTCTGAAACCCTTGCGGAAGAGATAAGAGTCCTGGGACATAACGTATGGTATTTCGACTCTTTTGAAAAAATAGAAAAATTTTTATCAGAAAAATGTGTCCACGGGGATTTGTTGATAACTATGGGAGCCGGAGATGTATATAAAATCGGAGATCATCTGTTAGCCCATTAAGCTTTCCACATTATCCACCATTTCCACATCATCGCAAAAACAGGCATTTTACAAGGCTTTGCGGGCTTCAGGGGCATTGTAAAAAGAGAAAGAAGCATGATATAATTCACTCCGAGGTGTTAAATGGTGGAACGAATTTCTCTTTACGAAAAAAAAGATACCGGCAGCACTAAGGTCTCAAACTGTTTTATCGATCATTTTATGACCGATGCGAATGAAGCCCAGATAAAGATCTATCTTTATCTGCTGCGCGCAGTATCTTCAGGCACTGATATTTCGGTATCGGATATAGCAGACAGATTCAATTATACCGAACGGGATATCCTCCGCTCCCTGATATACTGGGACAGCCGGGGGCTTATTTCTCTTGATTTTGATGATAATAAGATAGTGCGTGGAATAGGCTTAAATCCCAATCCTGTTGTAAAGACGGTTTCCCAGGGATCTGTCACCTCTGTCAGCGGTTTTGACAAGGAGCCTTACCCGGCTCAACAAAAAAGCATCACTCCGGCAAGACCCTTTTATTCCTCCGGACAGATACAGGATTTTAAGGATAACGAAGAGGTAAGGGATCTTCTCTTTACAACCGAACAGTATCTGAAGCGGTCACTGAGCAGCTCGGATCTGAGTTCCATTCTGTATATTTACGACAGTCTGCATTTCGATGCGGATCTGATATGTTTTCTCGTGGAATACTGTGTGAATTCCAACCATAAAAACATGCACTACATAGAGAGTGTGGCAATGGACTGGAACGAGCGAGGTATCCGGAGCATAGAAGACGCCAGAGCAGACATGGAAAACCGGAGGGAGTATTATGATGTGCTGAAGGCCTTCGGTCTCTCCGGCAGAAACCCGGTTAAGAGCGACATTGATTTTATCCGGCGCTGGAAAGATGAATACGGCTTTTCTTCAGAGCTTATTCTAGAAGCGGTACACCGGACCATGTCCTCTATATCGAAACCCAGCTTCCAGTATGCGGATTCCATCTTGAAGTCATGGAGGGAGAAAAAAGTCTCCGCCCTGTCGGATCTGGAAGCGGCAGACAGGGGTCACTTTGCGGAAACCAGGGAGAATTCCGGCAATACCCGGAAAGTCCGCAACTTTAAGGAGCGTGACATTGATTTTTCCGAGCTTGAGAAAAAATTTGCGAGGAACTGATGAAAGAAGCTGAATTCCGCTCTATAATGAATGAATACGATGAGATCCGTTCCAAAAATGACCGTATTCATGAAAAACGCGAAAGTCTTATTTTTGAGAAGCTTCCGGAATATAAGGATCTTAACGACAGGGCTGCATCCGTTTCCGCCGGTTTTGCAAAAAAAGCCATTTTGGGAGACGAAACAGCGTTAGATGAACTGGATAAAGAGCTTGCCGCCATCGCTGAGAAAAAGCGCGACCTTCTTAAGTCAGGCGGTTTTCCTGATGACTATCTTTCTCCGGTCTATACCTGTCCGGACTGCCGGGATACCGGATATATAAAGGGAAACAAATGCCACTGCCTTAAGCAGAAGATAATAAATTCCCTGTATCTCCAGTCACATTTAACTGACAGTCTGGAAAATGAAAATTTTGGGAAAAGCGATCTCTCCCTGTTCTCAGACAAAGTCAGGGATGATATGGAAAAGGTCTATAATGAGGCAAAAGAGTTTTGCGACTGTTTCGGAAACACCTACCGCAATCTCCTGTTTCTCGGAAACGTGGGCAGCGGCAAGACCTTTCTCACCAATTGTATAGCAAAAGCTCTGCTGGACAAGGGTCTGGGGGTTGTCTATTTTTCCTCCGTCCGGCTTTTTTCCATGATCTCAGACAATGTTTTCCGTCAGGATGATCAGGAGGAGAAGAACAGTTTTTTTGATAATATTTATGAGTCGGATCTTCTGATAATAGATGACCTGGGGACTGAAAGCGTAAATTCCTTTGTGGTGAACCAGCTTTTCAATATACTTAACGAGAGGCATATCCGCAGGAAGCCCACTCTGATTTCCAGCAACCTGTCCCTTAAGGATATCAAGGATCTGTACTCCGAACGGTCGCTGTCCAGGATCATAGGAAATTATGAGCTTTATTATTTCAGGGGTGATGACCTCAGACTGGTCCGGAAAGGTTAAAGGATCCATGAATGTGTCAGTACACTTGTGGTTCTTTCGGATAAAGAAAGGATAATTATGTCGGTGCATGAAGGAAAGCGAAAACTTGAGAGTATACCTGTAGGCAAGCTGGGTGTCATACCTGTTGAGGGATGCCAGGATCTGGCCGGTCTGGTGGACAGGTATCTGGTAGCCTGGCGCACGGAACGGGAAAACGAGCACAAGGGGTCTCTTGCCTTTCAGGGCTATCAAAGGGATTCCTACATCATCAAAACCTCCATTTCCCGGTTCGGGACCGGCGAGGCCAAAGGAACGATAAACGAGTCGGTCAGGGGAATGGATCTTTACCTTCTCTGTGATATCTGTAATTACAGTCTTACCTATTCCCTCTGCGGTCATGAAAACCATATGTCCCCGGATGATCATTTTCAGGATCTGAAGCGCCTTATCGCAGCCGTGGGAGGAAAAGCCAGACGTTTAACGGTCATAATGCCCTTCCTCTACGAGGGCCGGCAGCATAAGAGAAATTCAAGAGAATCTCTGGACTGCGCTCTTGCCCTTCAGGAGCTTGTACGTATGGGAGTGGACAATATAATTACCTTTGACGCCCATGACGCCAGGGTACAGAATGCCATACCCCTTAACGGTTTTGAGACCATTCAGCCCGCTTATCAGTTCATGAAAGGCCTTCTCTACAACGTCAAGGATCTGAAGATCGATTCGGGGCATCTTATGGTCATAAGCCCGGATGAGGGCGGCATGAAAAGGGCCATTTACCTGGCCAATGTGCTGGGTCTGGATATGGGTATGTTCTATAAACGCAGGGACTACACCAGACTGGTGGACGGTAAAAATCCTATTGTGGCCCATGAATTCCTGGGGTCCTCCGTGGAAGGCAAGGATATGCTGGTAATAGATGATATGATCTCTTCGGGAGACAGTGTTCTGGATGTGGCCACACAGCTGAAGGCCAGAAAGGCAGGCAGGATCTTTATCATGTCCACCTTCGGCCTTTTCACGGCAGGCCTGGAATTATTCGATATTGCCTATAAAAAAGGTCTGATATGCAGGGTTCTGACCACAAACTGTATTTACCAGTCTCCGGAGCTCCTTAAAAGGGAATGGTATATTTCCTGCGATATGAGCAAATATATTGCTTTCATAATAGACACGCTTAATCATGATTCCTCCATCAGTGATCTTTTAAGTCCGAATTCCAGAATACAATCCCTTGCGGCAAGATACAGAAACGGAGAAGCCCTCTGATGGAAAAAAAGAATTCGAACAACATATCTTATATTACTTATTCCGCCATGATCGCTGCGGTCTATGTAATACTTACCATTCTGGTGGCAAGCTTCAATCTGGCCAGCGGCGCCATACAGGTCAGGATCTCCGAGGCGCTGACCATTCTCCCTGCTTTTACAAATGCTGCTGTTCCGGGTCTTTTTGTGGGCTGCATCATCAGCAATATCGTCACAGGCTGTGCGCCCTTTGATGTGGTATTTGGAAGCCTTGCCACTCTTATCGGGGCCATAGGCACCTACGCCCTCAGGAAAAAACACAGGTTTTTAGCATCTGTTCCGCCAATCCTCGCCAATACGCTGATCATTCCCTTTGTTCTGCAATATGTATATAATTTGCCGGGGGGAATTCCTTTTTTTTTGCTTACAGTAGGAGCAGGCGAAGTGATCTCATGCGGAATAGTCGGACAGATACTCTATCAGGCACTGTACCCCATCAAAGATAAGCTTTTCCCCTCATCAGAGAATGTCTCACCGAAAGGCTCCCAATCAGAGGGTATTTCGCAGGAAGAGCCCAAAGATCCGTCTTAACGGCTGGTACTTTCAGACCACATAAGACACGAATTCATTTCCGTGGGATGAAAACCATTCCGTGGAGTCGTTCATTCCCTTTTTGTATATGCTTCCCTTCGAGGGATCAAAGATCACGGTATTCTGGGGATCGTAGCCTATTATCATAACTATGTGTCCCCCGTCGGTTTCCGCCACCACAGGTTTTCCGATGCTTACATAATAGAGCACCGAGCTTAAGGTACAACCCTTAAGCTCCAGAGCGTCTGCACCTTCTATTCTCTCCTCTATCATATCCATAAGGCTCCCCTCAAGGGAATTAAGATTCCATTCATCTTCGGCCACCCCTTCGTGGCTTAATATGGCAGTAAGCACCTCTTTTAATTCCTCATCCTGAGTATTCGCTGTTTCAGGCTCTGTGATATCACGCAATGTCCTGTCTGTAGCGCGGTTTCCCTTCTGCCAGAGATATTTTCCGCTGCTCTTTACCACCACTCCGCCTCTTTTATCTGCCAGACCTACGGCTCTGTATTCGGATTCAAAAATCCCGTCAATACTGCCCCGGGAATAAACCATAAGCATTCTGCTGCTGTCTCCCTCTTCCTTCAGGGTTATCTGTCTCTCTCCCTCAAAGAGCACCTCTTCCGGGGTAACAACATGTACAGAAGACGCATTTATATGACCTGCAAGGGAAATCTCCACTATGGTCTCCAGTTCTTCCGTAGCCACGGTTATCACCGCATTCCGGTCATTGGTATGGGGCTCATTGTCAACTATATGATCAGGTTCTATGCTGAGGAAGTTCCCGCTTACACCCTCATCCATGGTAATACGGGACAGGGTTATGCCGTCCTCCTTTACATCCACGGTGGTGATATATATCCCTTCCTTGGCATAAGTCTTTAAAACCTCGCCATTTATGCTCTCAATATATATCTCCTCCATGGCATCCATGGTTACGCCGATACGGCTCTCAATGGAATGTTCTCCGGTGGAGGAGCCGTACACCAGGTCCTCACCCAGAAATCCCAGAGCCACTATACTCACTCCCGGATCCCCCAGGATCTCCCGTACATTGCCGTTGTTGAAATCGCAGATAAAGATACCGGAATCATTATTTGCCTGCCAGGCGGCAGTCCGTCCGCTCTTTGAAACCACAAAGGTATCAAAATTCACATTTCCCGCGATGACCGTAATATCATTGCGGTCCAGATGCACGTCCAGAAGCTGGCCCCCCAGGTACAGGTATAGATTATTCCCGTCAGGGGAATAGGAAAATTTTCCGATCTCGTACTGTAAAAACTGGAATGAGCGTCCGTATGGTATGTATACCTCTTCTTCAATCTGGTTTAAGGCGCTGCTGAAGTAATAGACCGATACGCCGGTCTCTCCTTCATGCCGTCCCCTGTTCATATAGCCGTATATAATGAACAGCACATTTCCGGCTTCATCCACCGACAGTATCTTAATGCCGTGGTTATTATTCCGGTTCCTCACATCATCATCACCCTTTTCAAAGAAGGAAAAGATCCTGACAGCCTTGGAATCCGTGTTCCGGTATGCATACAGGGAACCGTTCTGTACAAAGGCCACAACTCCGCCGTCTTCATTTTCCACCATGTGGACATCGGGGTTGGAAATACCCAGCATTATCTTGTCACTGACAAAGGTATCCCCGCTGTCTATATTAAAAACCTGTTCCATGGTTCTCTCATAGTCCAGAAGATAAATCCGCTTTTCCGTATACCGCACCCTGAAATATTCGCTGACGTCGTAAAACACGGCATTTTTCCCGTTACCGCTGCTGAGCACAAAGCTGTTCTTCAGGGAAGCCATAGCACTGTCCATTTCCAGTATCTCCGTCATTATGCTTTCCGGCGCTTTCAGGTTCAGATTCCCATATGTCACCTGATCAAAAGAGGAATGGATATTCACAAAACGGTATGTGGAATTATCTCCCGTAGAATCGCTCTCCAGATAGGTGGTAAGGGATCTTGCCCTGTTCTTGTCAAAAGTGCTTTCCGTAAAATCCCGGACAAAATTCAGTAATTCCCTTTCGTGAAGTCCCGAAGACCGGATTATCCTGGTGTAGAAATAAATCTTCTGACCCTGCTCGCCGGTCAGACGCACCCCCAGGATATATTCCCTGCCGTCTTCGATAAGATCCTTAATATGCAGGGTCGCATCAATACTGTCATCCTGTTCAATGTAATCCAGCACCTCCGTGTCCTCAATAAGTCTTGAGGCATCAAGGGAACGTACCTCATAGGCCACTTCCCGGAATTTGTTGCCGTATTTGCTGATATGGATATCAAGACTTCTGTCGTCATTTAACGGAGTAAGGGTGCCCCTGACCATATTGGGCTCCATCTTACTCTTTATTCCGAACATACGGTTTATTCCCCGTCCGTCAGCCATGACCTCCACCACAGGAAGGGTGGCTTCCCCCATTTCCACAGTCATGTCGGTAGTGCCCCGGTTCAGATATGAACTTATGATAAACAGCGATACTACAAAAGAAATAAGAAATATCGCAGTTTTTAAGAGTGTGTCTTTCATAGGTATTATTATGTTATTATTTGCATCCTTTAATGTCAATGAGGATTATTGTGCAGCCTGCATAATATGATATGGGAAAAATCATTATTGACTACAAAAAATCAATAATGTAAAATAGGTGAATAGGAGTTTATTGGGGGAAAGTGTCATTTCTGAGAATAACAGGACTGGAGAACGTCTAAAAATATTTAATAATTTTGTTCTTATCGGACAGTTTGGTCTTTCCCTTATCATGCCGGTCATAATATGTGTGGTTTTATGTTATATGCTCGTATCGCATGGCTTTGCCGGCGCATGGGTATATATCCCGGGTTTTATAATGGGACTGGGTGCCTCATTCATGACTGCATATAAATTCTACCTTTTCGTATTAAAAAAGGAAGAAAAAAAATCTTCCCGTGTCAACAGAAAGGGTGTTTATTTTAACCACCATATATAAGAAAGGTCCGGTCATTTTTTATGAAATTACAGGAAGCAGTAAAAAAGGAGACCATGTTTATCTCCGCAGGCTGCCTGGTTCTTACGGTCATTATGCTGCTTCTTTTCTTTTTACTTGATAAATTCGGTCCTTATCAGATTCCGCTTGTACCAATTGTACTGGTTAGCGGGATCCTTGGATGTATCATCGCCGTTCTGAATTTTTTCTGGATGGCCCTTACGGTTCAGAAGGTCACATCCGTTGAAGACGAAGGAAAGGCGAGAAGTATCATGACCGTGAGCTACAGAAACAGGATGCTCCTGCAGCTCATCTGGGTGGTACTTGCTTTTGCTCTTCCGTTTTTTAACGGAGCAGCAGGGCTCATTCCACTGTTTTTTCCGAGCATCCTGATCAAATGCCGCGGTATCATATCGGCAAAAAAACAACTGTTGTGACCCTTATCACCGGAAATCACAGAAAGGCAGGTGGCATAAGCAGTAATGAATATAGAAATCAACGGCGCGAAAATATTTGCCAGGTTCCATACCGGCATCCCTGTTCTGGGGGATTTTACCATCAATGAAACCCTGGTGGTCAGCTGGATCGTCATGGCTGTCCTTACACTTCTCTGTATATACCTGACCAGGAACATGCAGGTTACGAATATCTCCAAAAGACAGGCTATTGCGGAGATGCTGGTTGAAACAGCCAACAATTTTGTCAGGAATAATACGGGTACCAGGAAGTTTGACAGGCTTATCCCCTTTGTGGCTGCTCTTTTTGCCACAAGTGTAATCTCCAACCTCATAAGTCTAACGGGATTAAGAAGCCCCACGGCCGATCTTTCCACGGAAGCCGCATGGGCTATTGTTGTATTTATCATGATCACAACCGAAAAGATCAAAGCAGGCGGTATTCTTGGCTATATGAAGGGCTTTACACAGCCTATTCCCGTAATGACACCCTTTAATATTCTGTCGGAGCTCGCAACACCGGTCAGCATGGCCTGCCGTCATTTCGGCAACATCCTCTCGGGTATTGTTATAAACGGTCTGATTTACGCAAGCCTCGCGGTGGCCTCATCTGCCATACTCATACATATTAACGCCACACTGGCGCAGATCCCTGTTCTGGATGTAGGTATTCCTGCGATCCTGTCAGTTTATTTTGACTGGTTCACGGGTGTGATGCAGGCTTTCATTTTCTCAATGCTGACAATTATGTACATAGCTAACGCAAGCGAGGGTTAATCGCTTTAGACAAACAAATCACATTTACATTTACACTACATATAAGGAGGAATACAGTAATGGGTGATTTTCAGTTATTAGCAAGAGGTATCGCACTCGCCGGATGCGGCATAGGCGCAGGAGCTGCCCTTATCGCAGGTATCGGCCCCGGTATCGGTGAAGGTAACGCAGTTTCCAAGGCATTGGAAGCCATCGGACGTCAGCCCGAATGTAAGGGCGACGTTACCAGCACCATGCTTCTCGGCTGTGCTATCGCAGAAACCACAGGTATTTACGGTTTCGTTACCGGTCTGCTTCTGATCTTCGTTGCTCCCGGAATGTTCATGAATTATCTGCAGTAATCAGGCACGATTCTTAAGAAAGTGAGATCCAATGGAAACACAGGCATTAGTTACAATCATACCCTGGACATTCATAGCCCAGATCCTCAACCTGTTCATCCAGATGTATCTTATTAAGCGTTTTCTCTTCAAGCCGGTGAATGACATCCTCGCCAAAAGGCAGGCGCTTACCGACAAGGAGATAAACGAGGCAAAGGAAGCCAAAGCGGATGCAGACAAGATCCGTGAAGAATATGAAGGGCATATGCAGGGTGCAAAGGCCGAAGCTGCCCAGATCATTTCCGATGCAAAGAAGGATGCACAGGCTGCTGCCGATAAGATGATAAAGGACGCCGAAAATGAGGCTCATGATATTAAGGTGAAGGCTGCAGCTGACATTGAGCAGGAAAAGAAGAAGGCTGTCAATGAGGCAAAGGATGAGATCAGTTCCCTTGCTCTCGATATCGCCGGAAAAGTCGTTGAAAAAGAGATCAACGAGGAAGACCACAGGAAGCTTATCAATGACTTCATCAGCAAGGTAGGTGAGGCATCATGACAAAAGCCGGGGATATATATGGTAAAAGCCTCTATGACCTGGCAAAGGCAGAGGGAGTGGATGAGGCTGTCCTTTCTGAAATGGAGACAGTTAATACTATCTTAAAGGATAATCCCGATTATATCCGGCTTCTTTCAGAGCCTTCCATTCCGAGAAATGAGCGGCTGAAGCTTCTGGATGAAGCCTTTGGAACGGATATCAATGTCTATCTCCTTAACTTCATAAAGATCCTTGTGGAGAAGGGCTTTTTAAGAGAGTTCAGCTCATGCTTCCGTACCTACCGTTCTTTATTTAACGGAGACAGAGGCATCTGTGATGCTGTTGCCATAACTCCCGGAGGCTTAAGTGAGGATGAACGGGCCGCACTTAAAACCAGGCTTGAGGGTATTACGGGTAAAAAGGTTATACTTACGGAAAAAACGGACGCTGCGCTGCTTGGCGGCATGAAGGTTCTTGTGGAAGGCAGACTCTATGACGGTTCTGTTCAGGGCCGCTTAAATGAACTGAGGCGCAGAGTGGACGATATCGTCCTATAGGAGGTTAATTAATGGAATTAAAACCGGAAAAGATTTCCGAGGTTATCCGGAGCCAGATAAAGAATTATCAAAATGCCATTATTCAGAATGAAACCGGTTCGGTTCTCACCGTTGGAGACGGTATCGCCCGTGTCAGCGGTCTTTTGAACTGTATGTCGGGAGAGCTTCTGGAATTTGAGAACGGCACCTTTGGTATGGCCCAGAACCTCGAAGAAACAGTAGTTTCAGCAGTTTTATTCGGAGAGGATACCGGTATTAACGAAGGACAGACTGTAAAGCGCACCGGAAGGGTGGTTTCTGTTCCCGTGGGTGAAAAGATGATAGGCCGTGTTGTTAATGCCATCGGTCAGCCCATCGACGGTGCAGGTCCTATTGAGTCTGACGAATACCGTGCGGTTGAATCTCCGGCTCCCGGCATAATAGACAGACAGCCGGTTAAAGAGCCCCTGCAGACAGGTATCAAAGCTATCGATTCCATGATCCCTATCGGAAGAGGACAGAGAGAGCTCATCATCGGAGACCGTCAGACAGGTAAGACCAGTATAGCAATGGATACCATTCTTAACCAGAAGGGCGGGGATGTTATCTGTATTTATGTAGCTATCGGACAGAAAAGGTCCACAGTGACCTCCCTTGTGGCCGATCTCAAGGACGGCGGCGCCATGGATTACACCATAGTTGTAGCTGCAACCGCTTCAGAACCCAGCCCCCTTCAGTATATCGCCCCCTATTCAGGCTGTACCATGGGTGAATACTTCATGAATAAGGGAAAGCATGTTCTCATCATCTATGATGATCTTTCAAAACACGCTGTGGCTTACAGGGCACTTTCCCTGCTTATCAGAAGGCCCCCGGGTCGTGAAGCTTATCCCGGAGACGTATTCTATCTCCATTCAAGGCTTTTAGAGCGCGCAGCCAAGCTTTCCAATGAAAAGGGCGGCGGTTCCCTTACCGCACTTCCCATTATCGAGACCCAGGCAGGAGACGTTTCTGCATACATTCCCACAAACGTTATCTCCATCACCGACGGTCAGATATTCCTGGAGACCGAGCTTTTCCATTCCGGTATCATGCCGGCGGTTAACCCCGGTATTTCCGTATCCCGTGTCGGCGGTAATGCCCAGATCAAGGCCATGAAAAAGGTTGCGGGAACCCTGAAGCTCATATACTCACAGTACAGAGAGCTCCAGAGCTTCGCCCAGTTCGGCTCCGACCTGGACGAGGACACCAAGTCCCGTCTGGCACAGGGTGAACGTATCGTGGAAGTTTTGAAACAGAATAAGAGCGCACCGGTAAGCGTTGAGAAGCAGGTTGCCATTCTCTACGCCGTTATCAATAATATCCTTGCAGATGTAAATGCTTCCGATATCAAAGAATATGAAGCAGGGCTCTTTGAGTTCCTGGACAATTCTCCGGACGGAAAAGCTGCAATGGATGCCATCAGAAATACCGGAAAGCTGGAAGACGCAGACAGCGAGAAGCTTAAATCCGCTCTTAACACATACACTTCTGAATTTTTAAAGAAGAAGGCTTAAAGGAGGAACTACATGGCTGCAAATATGAAGGCTGTGAAGCTCCGTATAAAGAGTGTGGAAACCACCATGCAGACCACAAAGGCCATGCAGCTGGTGGCAGCTTCAAAGCTCAGAAAAGCCAAAGAGAAAGCAGATGCCAGTAAGCCCTACTTAAAGACATTAAAGGACACACTTACTGACATTGCCCACGGAAATCTGGATTTCGGTTCTCCTTACACCAGGCCGGGCAGTAATGATAAATGGCTCTACGTAGTCATTGCCGGTGACCGTGGTATGGCAGGCGGATACAACTCCAACCTGTTCAAGTTTATGGAGAGTGAAATAAAGGGCCGGGATATTGAGGTTCTTCCCATAGGTAAAAAGTCTGTGGAATTTTTCAAGCACCGCAATATACCCATCTATTCCGAGGCTTACGCTGAAGTGGCCCGTATAGGCATAAATGACTGCTTCGAGATAGGCAAGCTCATGTGCAGAGCCTACCGTGAAGGGGAATTTGGACACGTTTTCCTATGCTACACGAATTTTATTTCCATGCTTTCTCAGGTTCCGGAAGCCAGTTCCATGCTTCCTTTATCTGACTTTGTGGAGGTAGATGACGGCAGGGACTATGTTAAGCCCAGAGACCTGATCCTCTATGAGCCGGACAGCGAAACCGTATTTAACGAGATAGTTCCCGAGTATCTGGCCGGGCTTCTCTATTCCAGTATCAATGTTTCCGTTGCCAGTGAACTTGCTGCGAGACGTACTGCCATGGAATCCGCAACGGATAATGCCGCAGAGCTCATCGAAAAGCTGAATCTCTACTACAACCGTGCCCGTCAGGCCGGTATTACCCAGGAGATCACGGAGATCGTTGCAGGTGCGGAGGAGACATGATGACGCTGTCATCCTGAAGCGCTCTTAAGAAAGGTTCTGAAAAAGGCGCATCAGAGACATTTATTATAAGGAGTTTCAAATGAGTAGTGAAAAACACATCGGAAAGGTAATACAGATAACCGGTCCCGTCCTTGATATCCGTTTTAAGGAGGGAGAACTGCCGGATCTGAAAAATGCCATTGAGATCCACTCTGAGGATCGCAAGGTCGTTGCAGAGGTTGCCCAGCAGGTGGGTGATGATGTGGTGCGCTGTATCGCCATAAGCTCCACGGACGGTCTGGTCCGGGGAATGGACGCTATTGATACCGGCGGCCCCATTACAGTTCCTGTAGGTGATGAGTGTCTCGGAAGGGTATTCAACCTCTTAGGCGAGCCCGTTGATAACAGGCCTGCTCCGGAAGCTAAAGAGCGCTGGCCTATACACCGTCCTGCTCCTTCCTTTGAGGATCAGGTTCCCGCCACAGAGATCTTTGAAACGGGAATCAAGGTTGTTGATCTTATCTGCCCCTATGCAAAGGGCGGAAAGATTGGTCTTTTCGGAGGAGCCGGCGTAGGTAAGACCGTGCTTATCATGGAGCTTATAAATAACGTTGCCAAGGCTCACGGCGGTATCTCGGTATTTACCGGTGTTGGAGAGCGTACCCGTGAAGGAAACGACCTCTACGGAGAAATGACGGAAAGTGGGGTTCTGGATAAAACAGCCCTGGTTTACGGTCAGATGAACGAGCCCCCGGGAGCCAGAATGAGAGTCGGCCTTTCCGGTCTTACCATGGCAGAATATTTCCGTGATGTAAAGAATCAGGACGTACTGCTCTTTATCGATAACATTTTCAGATTTACCCAGGCAGGATCCGAGGTTTCAGCGCTTCTCGGACGTATGCCTTCAGCCGTTGGTTACCAGCCTACACTGGCTACGGAAATGGGTGCTCTGCAGGAGCGTATCACTTCCACAAAGAAGGGTTCCATAACCTCTGTTCAGGCCGTATATGTGCCTGCAGATGACCTTACGGATCCTGCTCCCGCTACCACTTTCACCCATCTGGATGCTACAACGGTTCTTTCCCGTGACATTGCTTCCAAGGGTATCTACCCGGCTGTTGATCCTCTGGATTCCACCAGCCGTATCCTTTCACCGGATGTAGTCGGTGAGGAACACTATAACGTTGCAAGAGGAGTTCAGCAGGTACTCCAGAGATACAGGGAATTACAGGATATCATAGCCATCATGGGTATGGACGAGCTTTCGGAAGAGGATAAGCAGGCTGTTTACAGAGCACGTAAAATCCAGAACTTCCTGTCACAGAGCTTTTCTGTTGCCGAGCAGTTCACCGGTCTTCCCGGTAAATATGTTCCCCTTAAGGAAACCCTGCGGGGCTTCAGGATGATCCTGGACGGTGAGTGTGACGAGCTTCCCGAAAGTGCATTCCTTCTCGTGGGAACCATTGACGAAGTATTTGAAAAAGCTAAAAAGAGTTAAATAAACCTCACCTGTCAGCGAAGCTGACGGATGAGGGGTATTATGAGGTACAAAGCACGACTATAATGAGCCGAATGCGCGTATCTATTCAGAATCCGAAGGGTTCTGAATAGATACGGTAAATTGATAACTCAGGAGGTAAAATGTCATCATATCAGCTTGACATAGTTTCCATGGACGGGCCGGCATTTTCCGGCAACGTGGAAAAGCTTCTTTTACGCACCATTGCCGGAGATGTGGAAATTCTGGCACGGCACACAAATTTCTGCACTGCCATCGGAATGGGAACAGCGCACGTGGTTATGGAGGATGGCACTGAACGTACTGCTGCCTGTATAGGCGGTATGCTCTCAGTCATGAACGGTGTCTGCCGCGTCCTTCCCACCACCTGGGAATGGAGTGACAATATAGATCTGGAACGGGCCAAGGCTGCCAAGGAAAAGGCTGAAAAAGCTCTTCAGGACGCGAAGCTGGATGCCGAAGCAAGGGTTCGTGCCCAGGCCAAGCTTTACCGTGCCCTTGTTCGTATCGGCAGCGCTTCTCTTAAAGAAGGTCTGAAATAGATATGGATAATAAGCCCTTACTCTACAGGAAACGCATAATACCGGAAGAATGTATCCCTTTGAAGGATGATATCGTTATCTATGCAAGTGAACGGATAATCGTCACTTCCTGGAAAACCCTTCATCCCAAGGAGGAATTCGATCACGGATATTCATGCTATTTCCTGCAGGAGGGCTATAAGGTCAGCCGTTTTCTTCGTTCTGATAATTCTCTTGTATACTGGTACTGCGATATCATTGATTTTGAATACCGTTCTGATGACAACTCTTATATTTTCAGGGATCTTCTGGCAGATGTGATAGTTATGCCGGACGGCTTTGTGAAGGTTGTTGATCTGGATGAATTTGAACAGGCTCTGGAGGCCGGATCCCTCACGGAACCTGATGTATGCCGGGCTCTCCGGTGCCTTTCCAAGCTTTTGAATATAATATACGACGGTCATTTCGAGAGTCTCACCCGGGAAATCACAATGAGGGTATGACGTCTCGATTCTTTATTATTTACCCGTCTGAATTATTTTCCTCGTCGCTTTGCTCTTCCTGACGCTTCTCTTCCTCCTCCCGCTCTTCTTCATGCCGCTTTTCTTCTTCCTGCTCTTCTTCCGCGCGTCTACGTTCTTCTTCCTGCTCTTCTTCTGCACGTCTCCGTTCTTCTTCCTCTTGCTCTTCTTCCCTGCGGCGTTCTTCTTCCAGGTCCTCATCTGACTGTTCTTCGTCGGAAGAATCCTCATCGGATTCGGATTCATCCTCTTCTTCTATGTATTCTTCGTCATCTTCAGACTCCATGGAAGGTTTTGCAGTCTCCAGTGTATCATCTGCTGTACCATAGCCTGAGTATTTACCCGTCCAGTAGAGATAGAATACATGATGCCCTATTATCGTTCCCTTTATTCCGGGAACTATGGTACGGAAAAACAGGCATTCTCCGATATTATTCTGTCCGTTCATGGCAGCCCGTGCAGCCTTATAACACTCTGAATTGGCCCCCTGGGAAAGGACTATGGCAAAACGCCCGCTGCTTACAGGTTCAAACTGGCCTGACTGGTATATTACCCCTGTGATGGTATTGGGGAAAGCCCCGCTCATAACCCTGTTCATAACTACAGCACCGACTGCCACCTTTCCGGCCCAGGGTTCTCCCCCTGCTTCGCACTGAATAAGGGCAGCCAGCATATCCTCTTCTCCGGCTCCTATGGTCACTTCATTTAATGACCTCTTGGCCATCTGCTGGGAGAGCCTTGCCAGCTCTTCTTCCTTTTTCAGCTGTTCTTTAAGGGCACTGACTGTATTCCTGGCGGCGATCAGCTTGGCCTCATAGGCAAGAGCCTCCGCCTCTGCCACAGATATCTCTCCCGCATAGGCTGTTATGGAGTTTTTGGTGTTATTCACCATCTCCTGAACCTTATTCTGCTCTGCCGCAGCATCTTCCCTGAGGGAATCCAGATTTTCCTTCTCGGAAACAAGAACCTTGTTCTTTTTCTTTATGTCTACGATATTATCCTTATAACGCTGCAGCATAGCCTGATCATACTGATTTACTCTGGATATGTATTCTGCCCGGTTCAGAAAATCACTGAAATTCTTTGTATTAAAGAAAAGATCCAGATAGCTTAATCTCCCCTTTTCATACTGTGTACGTATCCTGGCTTTAATATATTTGTACTGATCGGCAGCATTCTTTTCAGCCTCTTTCAGGTCTGCTTCCGTATCGTTTATCTCTTCTTCTTTTTCTTTGATATCCTCTTCTATTCCCGCAAGCTTGTCCGAAACTCCCTCCAGCTTGTTATTCAGATTTGAAAGATTATTTTTAAGCTCTGTCTGGCTGTCCTTTAAGTCCTCCAGACGGTCACTGGTCTCATCCAGCTTATCCTCCGTATCCTCTTCTGTCTTCTTTGCTTCCTCCAGCTTTTCCGAAGTGGTTTTTTCGGCATAAATAATAAGCCCATTTATGCTTTCCAAGGAAAAGCATAAAGTGAGAATCAGAATAAACACGGATATTCTTTTAAATTGATACTTAAATCTCAAGCTTCTACTGCCTCTATTTCGTCGATTCTCCGCTGATGGCGTTCTCCCCCGGAGAATTCCCCTTTAAGGAAGGTATCGGTAATAGCAACAGCCAGTCCAGGACCTGTGATATTTGCCCCGAGAGCGAGCACATTAGCATCATTATGAAGTCTCGTCATCTTTGCCATCAGCTCATTTGTGCAAAGGGCTGCCCTGATGCCTGGAACTTTGTTTGCTGCTATTGATATTCCTATTCCCGTGGTACAGATCACTATACCAAAATCAGCTTCTTTTGCCGCCACTGTCTTTGCCACCGCATGACCGAATATGGGATAATCACAGGATTCCTTTGTATAGCATCCCAAATCCGCTACCTCGTATCCTTCTTCATTAAGATGTGCAATGATCAGTTCCTTTAAGTCAAATCCGCCGTGATCGCTTCCTATTGCTACTTTCATGGTATCCATCCTTTCATACATCTATTATTCTGTGCCCGGCTGCCCGCACAAGGCGGTTCATTATGGCCATACCTATACCCGGAATATTGAATTCCTCTGTATATATCACATCCATGGATTTCGAATCCATCTCCCGGAGAGCATTGAATAAATTTTTCGCAATGCTCTCTCCGTCCGAAGAAGAGCCCAGGGCTATAACATGATCCGCCCTGTATGCATCAGCGTTTTCTGAAGACGATAGAACTCCGGTTTTCAAGCCCTTGACAGTATTATCCAGCACAAATTTATTTACAGTGCTTATGACATTATCCGACTTTCCCCGCACAATGTAAAGCTCTCCTTTTGGAGAATAATGCTTATACTTCATTCCCGGGGCTTTAGGCCGCTCAGTTTCGTCCATGACCCCCTCGATAGAGGGATCGATATCAACCTTTCCTATTACCTCCTGCAGCATACCCGGACTGATATAACCCGGCCGTAGCAGACAGGGGATATCTCCCGAAAGATCAATTATCGTGGATTCGAGACCTATCCCCACGCTGCCGCCGTCTATTATAAGGGGTATCTTTCCCTTAAGATCCTCGTATACGTGCTCTGCCGTGGTACAGCTGGGCCTTCCGGAGCTGTTGGCGCTGGGGGCTGCTATATATCCTCCTCCGGCCTCAATAAGCTCCAGGGCAATACGGTTTACAGGCATTCTGACGGCTACAGTATCAAGTCCTCCCGTAGTCTCCAGGGGTACCCTGTCATTCTTCCTGAAAACAATAGTAAGAGGTCCGGGCCAGAAGGCCTTCATCAGCTTTTCAGCCTTTTCCCCCACCGTCTCTGTGATCCCTTTAAGAGCCTCTGTATTGGCTATATGGACAATAAGCGGATTATCGGAGGGTCTTCCCTTAGCCGAATAGATTCTCGCCGATGACAGGGGATTAAGGGCGTCTCCTGCAAGTCCATATACCGTTTCTGTGGGCATACCCACCAGTTCGCCCTGTTTTATCAGTTTTCCTGCTTCTTCCATAACAGAGCGGTCTCTTTCCGGATCCCCGAATGCCCTGACTATCCTTGTTTCCATGTTATTATCCATTGGCCAGATAGGCCTCTATGTCATCCCAGACTTCCCTGGATTCCAGTCCCAGCTTCCAGAAAGCCACTCCCGCAAGGTTCTGGTTTTCCATTATGCCAAGCTTCGCATTAAGAGATTCTTCATCCTCCAGCCATACCTTAAAGACCGAGCCGTTAGCTTCATACTCTCCGTAATTACAGCCTGCGCCGTCATCCCAGGATGGTGTGACACCATGGCTTTTAAGTGTATCTGAAGCCTCTTTCATTCCAAGTGCCTTACTGTCTGTTATCACCCCGTTCTTCGTCTCCCAGATCCTCGTAAAGAAAGGCACTCCGTTTACTACTTTTGCGGCATCCACATCCTTTAAGGTGTTTTCTATGCCTCTTTCCACGAAGTCCAGTGATGCCACGGGTCCCGCTTCGCTGGAGCCTGCGTGGTGCTCATCATAACCCATTATCACACAGAAATCACAGACCTTTCCCTGCACTTCCCTGTGATAATGCTTTGAATATGCCTCCGGAACGTAATTGTCAACGGACACAACAAGACCATTATCGTGACAGGCAACGGAAAGCTCCTTGATAAACTGTGCAAAATGCTGTCCGGTATCTGAGGAAAGCTCTTCAAAGTCCACATTTATTCCGTCTGCTCCGCATTCTTTTACGCTGACGATAAGGTCATTTATCAGTTTTTCCCTCTTTGATGTATAGGACAAAACCTCATGGGTGTCATTATCCGCATCAAAGCCTTCCACATTGAAGTTGTCTATTACTGCCCACACTTGTTTTTCCGCTTTGTGGGCGGCTTCCACATATGAAGCGGAGGATATATCCTTCATACTGCCTGATCCGTCGGAAAGAGAGTACCAGGTAGGTCCGAGGACGTTCACGGCGGTATCATTTTTCAGGATGTCGTAGACCGTATCGTTTCCGGCGTCACCCATGACCTGATGCCACCCGAGGCTGATCCTGCGGTTAAAGGTTTTACAGGGAAATACCATCTCCTGCACGTTTCCCGGTGCAGCTTCGGACAGCTCCTCATATTCGTCAAGATCCTTGCTTACCACAAAACCCATGATCCCGTTTTCTGTCCTGACCTTTGTCCATTCCGTGCCGGGATCCAGTACCCTGACTTTATCTTCTTCCTCCAGGGCAGAAAGAACATCACTTTTCTTATCTCCGAAAACCCTGAGAGCCGTGTGCTTCTTAACGGTAGCGGAGGAATAGCTCCCCCAGGTATTCTTTATGGTGATATAGGGCACCTCTTCCTTTGTATGATCCCCGTATTCCAGATCCGTATATTCCATAACGAGATCCGTTGAAATACAGAATTTTCCGTCAAATTCTTCGGCACACTCCCCGTTTTCCATACGCTTTGTGCCCTCCGGAGTGGTATATAGAATGAGCCCTTCATTTTCATCCCTGTAAAACCAGTCATTTAAGTGTTCTTTTACGTAATCATACGGGATATAGGTCTTTCCGTCCTTAATATAGGCACGGATCTCAGTTTCGTACTCATCATTTAAGATCATACCCGCCTCTCCCTCACCTATTTCTCCAAAGCATGCGGTAAGGTCGGTATTTACCTTAAATCCCGTCAGTGCCTCCACTGCGTTTCCGCCAAAGCTGAATATCACAATGGAAAGCAGTATGATAAAAACGGCTGCAACGGGAACAGCCACCGGGATGCTCTGTTTTCTCTTCTTTTTTATTCGTTTCTTACGATCTACCCGTCTCCTGACGGTTTCCAGATCTTCTACTTCCAGATCCTCAAAATCTCTGTCATGCAGTTTCATCTATCTTTTTCCTGTATTTTTTGATTGTTATCTATTCAGAAAACCAAATGTCATTATGTTAAGTCCTCATCAGTCTGATTGTTACATTATACACCACAGAACAGCCCTGTGTATATGTGTCTTTAGCATTTGGGGCGCCTGAAGATCGACCTTTACACCGGGCTGTTCTTTCGTGTTAAGAGATATGATATTGCCTTGATTAACGGCTATACTGCGCAGTCAGATATTCTGTCGAAGCGGATCTCCGAAAGAGAACCGTTTTCATCGTCTACGTAATCAGCCATATAATTTGATCCCTCCTCCATAACCGTCATTACGGTCTGCTCCGGGGAAAGTCTTTTATTCTGTACGTAAAGCCTTATACCCTGATTTGCGTAAAATGACAGCTTGGAAAGGAAATTCAGTTTGTCAGTTAATTCATCCATTTTATTTTCCCTCATATTTTTTCCTTTTAACCGGCAGACCGGAGGATTTGCAGCTTATGCCGCCTGTGATATATCCCGGACCTTTGCCTGATCTGTTCCGGGCCTTTCAAGACCCCAAAACCGGACCGCCTTCCCGATGCTTTTCCGCATGCCTATATCGTAAAGAACTGCTTTTATCAGACGTCACCTGCGGTGAACGCAGGTATATGTTCTGAACAGTTACGACCTGTAATCTTTCTCTAATGAATCACCATGGAAATGCCGATAAAAAATAAAAGAAAAATACTTCGTCATTAAATCCTGTGGATATTTTTCCGGAAACCGGAATGATATGAATATAAGCTGCGGTATCTGCTGACCCCCTTTCCGCATCTTTGTGAAATATTTGTCAGCAGTCCGTGAATAAAGATTATACATCAAACTTTTTAAATTTCAAGTGATTTATTAAAAAAAAATAATTTTTTTCTCTCAACGGGTCTTTTTTCTTGACTTACAACGTAAAATAGTATATTACTATAGTTCACAATCTAACTGTATTTTCAGACTGAAAGTGATAATCAGAAAAAAGGAAGGGTGCGTCAGCTATGAAAATTGAAAAAGTAAATGACAGGACGATCAGATGCACACTGACAAAGAATGATTTAAATGAGAGACAGCTTAAGCTCAGTGAACTGGCTTACGGAACCGAAAAAGCCAGAGGCTTCTTTAAGGATATGATACAGCAGGCGAGCTATCAGTTTGGTTTTGAAGCGGAGGATATACCCCTTATGATAGAGGCTATTCCTCTTTCAGGCGAAGCCATAGTGCTTGTTATCACTAAAGTGGAGGATCCGGATGAGCTTGACACCCGTTTCTCCCGCTTTGCACCGGATCTGAAGGAATACGGGGAGTTCTCCCAGGATAATAATAATTCCGCACTTTCAAACTACGGTGCAGATGAAGTCATTGATCTGGTGAAAAAGCTCCATGACACCATCCAGACAGCCAATAAGGCTCTGAAAAGTGATATTGCTTCGGCCTCAGCCTCTGTCCCTGCCGACCGTGAAAAGGTACCTATTACTTCCACCTCCCAGACAAACGGGGAAAAGAACATCCAGATCACTGTTCCGGTTGATATCGTAAAGCTCTATTCATTTAAGGACATGAATGTGATCATTGATATGGCTCATATCCTTAAAGGCTTATATGACGGAAATAACACTCTTTACAGGGATCCTGCGGAGGGCAGATACTATCTTGTAATACGCAAGTCCTCCCTTACACCGGAGGTCTTCAACAAAGTGTGCAACATCATCACGGAATATGCCTTTGTAGAGAATTTCAGCACAGCAGCCCAGGCTTTCCTGAATGAGCACGGAGAAGTGCTTATTCCTGACAACGCCCTGCAGATGCTGTCAGAGATCTGACTTTTCGCAAAGAATTACAGGTTTCCGAACGCAAAAGCGGAAAATGCGTTCGGAAATCCCGCGTTCCGCTGGAACGAAAACGTCCGGAAGCCCTTCGGCCCCGGACGTTTTAGCGTGGATTTCCAATCCCTGCCCGTTTGCTGTAACTATTCATGTGCCTCATTCATGCGGCGTACCAGCTCATCGGCATCAACACCGTGTACCATGGCGGCTTCCGCAACTGTCTCTCCCGCAGAAGCAGGACAGCCGATACAGTGCATTCCTATCTCCATCAGCACCGGTATAGCTTCGGGCTTGATACTTAAAATATCTCCGATAGTTGTGTCTTTTGTGATAATTTCCATAATTATGCTCCTTTCATCAGGGTACTCTTTACCTTTTCGTACCTTACTTTCAGCTCATTGAACATCTTGAGCATTTCCTGTGACTTTTCCTTTGCAACCCTCATTATTTCATCATAATCATTAATAAAGGTAATGACTACCTCCCTGTCAAATTTATTATGGGCCATCTCGTCATTCAATATACGTACCACCGCTTCCTTTGGTTTGGACGGATGGTAGGCACGTTCGCAGGTAAGAGCCGTTATGGTATCCGCAACCTGCAGCACCTTCTGTGCCCTGTTCATTTCGCTGGCTGTCCACCCGTGAGGATATCCGCTGCCGTCCAGCCTCTCGTGATGCCCCAGAGCCACCTTCAGGATATTCTCGCTGACTCTGCCCTTAAGTATATTCTCCACTGTGGTGACATGGCTTCTTACCTTTTTCATTTCCTCGTCAGTCAGGCGTCTTGGCGCGTTTATGATCTCTTCGGGCACCGTCAGCATTCCCACATCATGAAGGGCACTTCCTATATGGAGCTCCCGCATCTCGCCCTCGGAAAAGGCATTCATCCTTTGGGCGATCTCTTTGGCCACCATTGTACTGGTCATGGTGTTGATTACATTGTATTCATCCTTGAAGCCGGAAATAAAGATCAGCATCTGGATATACCGGCTTTTCTCCTCCTCAGAGAACAAAAGATCCTTCCACAGATTATTCAGCTCCTCCTTAAATTTACCGTTCTTAAATTTCTCATCCACATCATATTTAAGGAGCACGATCTCCAGAAGATCCAGATTCTTTTTCGGGAATTTCTTTTCTTCATAAGCCCTAAGATTCTGGATCCCGAAGCGATCCCCGAGGGAATTGTGGAAGAGATCAAACCGCCCCGCCATATGGATAAATTCTGACACTTCCTTGCCTTCAAATTCAACATCCTTTAACTTGGGATGATCTATATGGCTGTACATCAGTATTTTTGAACGATCCTCTATGGGAGAGGTATATTTCATAAATAGATAGCCGTAAATGGAGTGTTTCATGGGGTGTGCCACATCAAAATCCAGCACATCCTTTCCCATCTCCACCTTAAAGGCCCCGATGTCGTGAAGCGCCGCAATAAAAGCAAATTCAGCGATTTCAAAATCCTCAAATCCGCCCTTTTCCACCATCAGCTTCCAGACCAGATAAGCCACCCTCTCTCCGTGGGCTATAAGCCTCTGATCAATAAGCCTCAAAGCTTCAAGTATAATCTTTACGATGTCCTTACTTGAAATATTCTCTTTCATCTAATACCTCTCAAATTCCAGTGTAACCTTAAAAAGATCTCCGTCAAGGTCTACCTTGAACTCTCCTTTCTGTAGTTCCGTGAGGCTTTCGGCTATGGACAGTCCAAGACCGGAACCCTCTGTTGAACGGCTGACATCACCTCTGATAAAGCGCTCTGTCAGCTCGGAGGCATCAATATTTAACGCCTGTTTTGAAATATTCTTAAGGGAAAAGACAACCTTTTTCTCTGTAGCTGTAAGTGTGGCATACACCCTTGTTCCCGGCATGGCATATTTGGCCACATTTCCGTAAATATTGTCAAGCACCCTGAAAAGCCTGCGTCCGTCGGCAAAGATAAATTCCGGTTCTTCAGGGACCTCAGTGACGAGTGTAAGCTCTGCGGCTTCAAATTTCTCGGCAAATTCTCCCTCCATCTGGGAAACCATCATGCCCATATCCAGCTTCACCGGCTCGATCTTAATGTTTCCGGAGGTTATTTTTGAGGCCTCCACCAGATCGTCCGTAAGGGTCTTAAGCCTTGCGGACTTCTGATCCAGAACATCTATGTATCCCAGGGCCTTCTCATCCTCTATACTGCACATCTTCAGCAATCCCACATAATTAATTATGGAGGTTAAAGGTGTCTTTATATCGTGGGACACATTTGTTATCAGGTCCGCTTTCAGTTTTTCAGTTTTAATGGAGGACTTCATGGCATTTGCCATTCCCTCCTTCATGGAATTAATGGCCTCCATCAGCTCGGCATTTTCACCGGTCATCCCGGTAATGTCAGCATTTTCAGAGATATTGCCCTCTTTGATCTTCTGCACTGCGGTAAGTATCCTCCTCCTTTGAAATGCTGAATTCAAAAGGATTATGAATACTATGAGATCTATGCCTGCGAGCAGGAAATAATAGCCGTTTTCCATATTATCATATCCCAGATAAAAAAGGACAAGATTAATGGCTATAAGTATCCCGAAGCCTAAAAGCATCTTTAATATAAGATATATCCCCGTGGGAGCTCTGTCCAGTCCTTCTGAAATATATTCGCATTTTTGCAGAATATAATTCGTAAGACTGTCGCTGTACAGGGTTCCCGCCCTGATCCTTCTGACAAAGCTTAAATACCCGGCTAAAAAGAAGATATTCAAAAGCGCCGTACCGCTTCCTGCCATGATAAGGGCTTCAATACGCACATTGCGGAGTTCATAGGTCTTTGCTGCCACAAAGAGAAGTCCTCCGATCAGTACTCCTGCGAAGAAAAGCAGGGCGATTTCAGTTTTGATCCTGTCTATGCTCAGCAGCTTTTCGTCCAGCCCCGCAGAGAGGGTGAGAGCCGCAAGACAGAAAAACGCTCCGATAAAAAATACTGCCGCACCCGTCTGGGCGGATCTTACAACCGGCCTGTACCGGTAGTACTCGTTTCTGGCGGCACTGATGCTGTCCATGATGGGATACTCAGTATCAATGGCAAACTCCAGATAATAACTGCCCTCAAAGGAATCCCTATACTCTGTAAGCATATTAAAGAGATAAGAATCCGACACATACATATTGCTCTCGTATTCCAGGCTTCTGGAATCCAGGATCAGATACTGCCCGAAGGTCTTTATGGTGTCATCCTCTGCAAAAGCAGAGGTATCTATATTGGAGCAGGTATTGGCATTGGCATAATCGGTAACAAAAAAGCGGACGTTGGTGTTGTCGCTCCTCAGCTCCACCCCCAGCTCCTTATAATCCTGATAGTCCTCCTGTATCCTGGTAAGGGCCTGTTCCAAAAGCTTTAAGAGCGCCTCTTCACTGTATTTGTCATTGGCGTAGTCAAAAAGGGTTCTGCCATGGACCGGGAAATATTCCTCCTCCAGTTCTATCCGGACATTGTCTGCCCCGCTCAGATCTCCTTCTTCATAAGAAGCGGGCATTTCAGCATCCGCCACGGTATGGTCCCGGCTCTCCACATACTTGTATTTCAGGCCTTTGCGGCTCCAATGGATAAGATCGGAGAGCTTGTATCCCACGCTCCTTCCCTGGGATCCCGAAATCCTGTTGTCTTCCACATATTCGGCGAGATCTACTGTCTTTCTACCGTAAAATTCCCCCTGCCGCTCAAAGTTGCTCTTTAATTTTGAGCTCTCCACAATCTCATCTATTCGGTCCTGAACCATGGTTCTGAAGAGATCTGAACGCTCAAATACCGGAGTGCGGCTGATTATGGTGGCATTCTGGTCCATCCTGGTCACCGATACTGCCATGGTAGTAAGGCAGATAACTCCCATTACCACCAGGATCTCTTCAATGAGGGCGAGGATCACCTTCTTCGCCTTTACGGAGAGCTTCTTCCCTGTCACTGTTTTTCTACCTTATAACCCACGCCCCAGACAACCTTAAGATACTTGGGCTCCTTCGGATTGATCTCAATCTTTTCCCTGATATGCCGTATATGTACTGCAACTGTATTATCGGCGCCAATAGCCTCTTCATTCCAGATGTTCTCATAAATCTGATCGATTGAAAATACCTTTCCGGCATTTTTCACCAGCAGGAGAAGGATATTGTACTCGATGGGCGTGAGCTTTACCGTCTCTCCGTCCACGGTTACGGTTTTATTGCTGTCATTTATACTGATACCGCCTGCGGTATAGATATCGGAATCGTCCTCCGCCATGGTTCCGAGCCTGGTATAACGCCGAAGCTGGCTCTTTACCCTTGCCACCAGCTCCAGGGGGTTAAAGGGCTTGGGAAGATAATCATCCGCCCCCACATTAAGCCCCAGTATCTTATCAGTGTCCTCAGTCTTTGCAGAGAGCATGATGACCGGTATGGAGCTCTCCTTTCTGAGCTCCAGAACAGCATGTATTCCGTCCATTTTCGGCATCATCACATCAATGACGAGAAGCTGGATATCCTCTTTCCTGATTATCTCCAGAGCTTCGGCCCCGTCATAGGCCTTGAATATAGTGTATCCTTCCTGGGACAGATATATTTCCACCGCCTCAACTATTTCCCTGTCGTCATCACAAACCAGAATATTCAATTAAAACCTCCTTCACGAATCATAACCCTAATTCAGAGCATACTCCATAGGTGTAAAGTATATACCATCGGAAAACTGCTCCCCTGCAGTTTCCACAAAACCGTATTTTCTGTAAAAACCCCGGGCGTAAGGAGAGGAATTTACTGTTATCAGTCTTTCACCCTCATAGTCCCAGCAGTAGCTGCATAAATAATTAAGCAGCCTGACCCCGATCCCCTTGTTTCTGTATTCATCTTCCACAAATAAAAGGGATATATGGTTTCTGTTTCTTAAAGAGATCAGACCCTTTGGCATGTTATCGTCATCAAAAAACCCGAATATCCTGTATTCCCCGGCAAGGAACAGTTTATAAACAGTCTCGTCCGTCAGAAATTTCCGGAAATTCAATACCCCCTCCATGCTGTAGGCAGGCGCATTGTATTTCAGAAAGACCCTCCACGCCACCTCCATGATCTCGGAATACTCATTCTCCTTAACCTGCCTGATCTCCATTATCCCGTGTGATCCTTCATAAAACCAATGATATCAAAGAAGACATTATATCTGTCCGCCTCATGGTAAATCTCGTGACGATCCCCGGGATAGAGTTTGACAGACACATCCTTTATCCCCATGGCTTTGTACTCTTCAGCAAGCTCTTTGGGGACACCGCCCTTTCTTCCCACGGGATCATCCGCACCCGACATAAACAGAACCGGAAGTGTTTCAGGTATGGCTTTCATCCTCTGTTTGTCCTGCATCCGGATAGCAAGCACGGAAAGGGTATAGTAACCGTTCAGGGTAAATTCCCCTCCCATCAGATCATCCCCCGCTGACTCCATCCGGGCTTCTTTTCTGGAACAGGTCCAGCCTAAAGGCCCGTCAGCCGGAAATGATTTGTCGAAGGCTCCGAGAGCCACCTTTGTACAGAGGCTGTCCCGGTAATGCCAGCCGTGTATACGTGCGCTTAACCGTAAATAGAGAAGGCCCGCCTTTAACCAGAAATTGCTGAAGCTCCCGGTACCCATGAGTATAACACCATTGATACCGCTTCCGTACATCTCAATATAATTTCTTGCTATAAAGGAACCCATACTGTGACCCATAAGAAATATGGGCTTATCGGGATATTCCTCCTGTATCATCTTTTTTAATCTGTGGAGATCCCGGACCACCACCGTAGCTCCGTCATTATCCGCAAAATACCCGAATTCCAGCTGATAGTCCCTTGCGGTATGTCCGTGTCCCAGATGATCCGGACCGGCCACCAGATAACCTTCATTTACAAGGACTTCACACATCTCCTTATATCTGCCGAAATACTCGTTCATCCCATGGGCAACAATAAGAATGCCCCGGATCTCTTTTGTCGGAACGTATTTTTCTGCATATATGGTGGTTTCGTCATCTCTCGAGAGATATGTGACTATTTCAGGCTTCATTATGATATCTCCGCACCTGATATAATACCTTCATCAGTTGTCATAAGGGAAAGCTTTCCCTCCTCATCCTCCGCGCAGAGGAGCATGCCCTGGGATTCATATCCGGCCATCTTCCGGGGTGCAAGGTTGGTAATGGCCATGACCTTCTTTCCTATGAGCTTTTCCGGCTCCGGATAGTATTTCCTGATACCGGATAAAATCTGTCTTTCCTCATCGCCTATACGCACCTTGAATTTCAGGAGCTTTTCCGACTTCTCAACAAAATCCGCTTCGACAATCTCACCCACACGGAACTCATTTTTAACAAAATCATCGTAAGTTATGGTCTCTTTATTCTGGGCCTTTTTTAAGTCAGGCCTGCTTTCTTCCGTTTTTTTCTTTCCGCCCTTATTCTTATCGGGAACAACGGGCTTATCTTTTCCGCCGCCTGTGCTTTCTTCCTTCTTTGCGGGATAGAGCTCTTCCACGGTCTTAGCAACGTCCTCGGCTTTAACCCTCTGGAACAGGGCTTCCGGATCCTCAGTAACCTTTGTGCCGGAAGCGAAATTGCCGGTTTTATCAAGATCGTCCATTTCGGGCATTGCGGTACTTAGCTGGGATAAGATCTTCTCCGCAGTCTCAGGCAGGAAAGGATGAAGCAGAGCCGCCCCCGTCACTATTGAATCCGCAAGATTATAGAGCACCATACTGAGCCGGTCTTTTTTATCCTCTTCCTTCCCCAGTATCCAGGGAGTGGTCTCGTCTATGTATTTATTACATCTCTTAAACAGGTTGAAAATGTGGGTGAGGGCATCCGCCACCCTGAGCCCCTCCATATCCTTTTCCACAAGGGCCTTTGTTTTAAGAACCGTGGCATGGAGATCGTCATCCACAGCCTCCTTTACCCCTGTGTCCATGAGCTTACCCGACAGGTACTGGTTGCTCATGGAAATCGTCCGCTTGACCAGATTTCCCAGCGTGTTGGCCAGGTCGGAATTAAACCGCTCCACAATGAGATCCCAGGAGATGACGCCGTCTGTTTCAAAGGGCATCTCATGAAGCACGAAATAACGCACCGCATCCACTCCGAAGATCTTTGCCATATCATCCGCATAGATGACATTACCTCTGGATTTGCTCATCTTCCCGTCTTCCTGTATGAGCCAGGGATGTCCGAAGATCTGCTTTGGCAGCGGCTCTCCCATAGCCATTAAGAAAATAGGCCAATAGATGGTGTGGAAGCGGATGATATCCTTTCCGATAAGGTGCAGATCTGCAGGCCAGTACTTCTTATAAAGCTCTCCATGGCTGCCGTCGGCATCATAACCCAGGCCGGTTACGTAGTTCTCCAAGGCGTCAAGCCATACGTACACCACGTGCCCCGGATCGAAGTCCACGGGGATCCCCCATTTGAAGCTGGTTCTTGAAACGCACAGATCCTGTAGTCCGGGCTTCAGGAAGTTATTCATCATCTCGTTCTTCCTCTGCACCGGCTGAATGAATTCGGGATGGTTCTCTATATGCTCTATCAGCCTGTCAGCGTACTTACTCATCTTAAAGAAATATGCCTCTTCATGGGCAGGCTGTACCGGACGGCCGCAGTCGGGACACTTTCCGTCCACAAGCTGGCTGTTTGTCCAGAAGGATTCGCAGGGAGTACAATACATTCCCTCATATGCGCCCTTATAGATATCTCCCTGGTCATAGAGCTTCTTAAATATCTTCTGAACCTGTTTCTCATGATCCTCATCCGTAGTACGGATAAAACGGTCATAACTTGTATTCATAAGATCCCAGATACGTTTTATCTCCGCCGCGGTTCTGTCCACATATTCCTTAGGGCTGATCCCTGCCTCTTTAGCCTTATTCTCGATCTTCTGGCCGTGCTCGTCCGTTCCGGTCTGGAACCTGACATCATAGCCCTGCTGCCTCTTAAACCGGGCTATGGCATCCGCCAGTATTATCTCGTAGGTATTTCCTATATGAGGCTTACCTGAAGCATAGGCAATGGCTGTGGTGATATAATACGGTTTTCCTTTTACTGACATAATTTCCCCCTTAAGCTCTGCATTATGAACATTTTATTATAGCGTAGTTTTGCGTACTGTTCAAGCGTCGTGCTCCTCTTCTTCCAGCTCTTCTTCCAGCTCATTAAAGGTATAGGATTCGTTTTCCCTTCCGGAGGACAGGCTTATGGTATAGCTTCTGGTCTCGCATCCGTTTTTCATCAGAGTGATCACATGGGTGCCGCCGTTCTTGGTGAAATGGCAGGGAGCGATACCCTTGTAGGCGCCGTCGTAATACACCTCCGCACCCTCGGGTCCGTCTATATATAACTGGCTTACATCCGTGGTTACGGTCTCATTTATATTGTCATTCCCGGTATTACCGCCGTTTTCGGCGTTGTTCTCCGTTCCGCTTTTCTCAGAAGAACTGCCTGTAGTATTGCTGTCTGTTTTATCGGTCTTAAATACCTCCGGAAGGGTTTCTGACGGTATGGGGTCACTCTTTTTGCCGTTTCCCTTCTTATCCCCGGAATCCTTATCCCCATCGCTCTTTTTACCGCTGTTCTTTTCGGAGCTGTTGGCGGAAGGGGTATCCTTCTCCTTCTCTTTTTCAAGGACTATGGTGAGATTTGCCATGGGCTCCCCCACCTTCAGATATTTATGAATATCCACATAGCCATCAGCCTTTACTTCCAGGGTGTGTACGCCGTAGTCCAGCTCCAGGGGATTTTCCTTTATTATCATCTTCCCGTCTATATATACTGCGGGACTTGCATTCACAGGGTCAAATGCAAAAGTGATCATCCCGGTCTTTAAAAGATCCCCCTTCAGGTCACTGACATCCACCCTTGTCTCCCTGCCTCTCATAACATTCACTGATTTGGTGCCACCGTAATGCATATAAGTCACCACCAGATCATAGCTGCCCTCCGGCACGGTGATCAGCATTTCATCATCTATGGGCCGGATCACGTTTCCAAGCTCTATCCAGCCGCCCTTAAAGGATTCCGCTCCGGTCACCCTCACGTATCCGTTTCCCCCGGTCTCCTGTACGGTATAGAGATTTCTTCCCTTTCCCGCGATAGTGAGAACATCTCCCTCTTTTATCTCCTTAAATGAGGAGATCTCATCTCCGGCGATCACAAGAGTACCCGGGAGGATCTTATAATTGCTGCCGTCATAGGAAAATACCCCTTTATTCAGGCTGATGTCATAATCAGTGATATCCCGGAATTCAAAGATATCGCTGTCCTTATTCTCTTTAACATAGGAAAGATCAGAGGAATGAACGGAGACCAGTATGTCCACGATATCCCCTGCCCGCAGCTGGTCTGCCACCATGGGGTTTCCCGCATTATCCTCGTATATGGTGTTTCCGGCCATGTTAAGTTCATATTCCTCATCCGTTTCCGGATCCCTTACGCGCAGCCGGGAGTTTTTCTTATCCACCTTTAATATCACCACTGTTCCCCGGGCTTTCATTTCTTCATCGGAGGGTGCCGCACTGTTTTGGCCTTCAACGGCCTCTTCCGCCCCTGAACCCGTATCGGTTTTGTCCGTTTGTGAACCGTTCTTTGCCTGCTGTCCCAGGAACATAAAAGCCGCCACCGAAAACGCCGCCATAAGCGATATCAGAAGGAGCAGCTTTAATACACCTGGAAGCGGCTTCTTTTTCTTAACACGGGCACTCTCCATCTTCTTCCAGTCCCTGTCGGTGAGATCATCACTTAAGAACCTGGCCATCACGGGAATGTCCTGCTTTACTTCCGGCACATTTTTTTCAACACCCCGGGTGCTGAGCTCCAGCTTTACGCCGTCCCGTTCTTCAGTTGTGTAAGCCTCTCCCTTATTATTTCCAGAAGCTTTTCCCTTGTGTTCCATTCAGGTTCCTCCAGAACCCTTTCCAGGAGATAATTTAACATATCCCCCATTTCCTTTCCGGGCTTCATACCGGCCTCTTTGATAAGAATCCCTCCGTCTATATTGAGATCCCTTATGGCGAGACAGTCTCCCTCCGACAGTATCTGCCGGTAAAGCCTCAAAAGCGTTCTTTCCTTTTCCAGCTTTTCTTCCCGCTTAAAATCGCACTGCGCCATAATATCCGCATACCGCACGGGAAAAAGCAGGGGAAAAATGTCTGTACCCATTCTGCTCACGGACCTGCGTACAAGCTTTATATCCGTCTCCGGACGGTAATCATGGTATCTCACCATCCTTGATACCAGGTCTATGGTACGATTGTCCGATTTAAGCCTTTTTAAGATATTAACCGCATACTCCTCGCTTTTTTCTGCATGACCGTAAAAATGATCAATATTATCGCTGTCTGTTGTTTTGCAGCTGCCCTTTCCCAGGTCATGGAAAAGCATGGTATATCTTAAAAGCCTGATGTAATCTTCCCTGTTCTTATTGAGATCCGGAAGAATATCCCCATACTTTTCAAGGTTTTCTGTATTAATATATTTTAGGGATTCCAGAGTGTGCATTCCCACGGTAAATCTATGATGGGGATTATTCTGAATGACCTCCATGCTCTCATCAAATTCCGGCATAATGACCGCAGTGATCCCATTATCATAGAGTGCCTTAAATCTCTCCGGATGGTCTGATCTTAAAAGCTTGGTAAGCTCATCCCTTATCCTTTCCGCAGAGATTTTTGAAAGAGTGGGAGCCAGCGCCGCCGCCTGAATTCGGGTTTTCTCTTCCACCGTAAAATCCAGCTGGGCTGAAAATCTGAATGCCCTGAGGATCCTTAATGCATCCTCCCCAAATCTTTCCTCCGGAACGCCTACCGCTCTGATAGATTTCCGCTCCAGATCCTCCATCCCTCCGAAAAGATCAATAAGACCCTTTTCCGGATTGTAAGCCATGGCATTTATGGTGAAATCCCGGCGCTTCAGATCCTCTTCCAGACTTCTTGTAAAGGCTACCTTGTCAGGATGCCTTCCGTCACTGTATTTTCCGTCTATGCGGTAAGTGGTGACCTCAAACCGGTCTTTTCCCAGAAGCACCGTCACGGTACCGTGGGCAATTCCCGTATCCACAGTGCGTCTGAATATCTTCTTTACCTCCCCGGGCAGGGCATTTGTGGTGATATCCCAGTCCTCAGGCTTTCTTTGCAGCAGGAAATCACGAACGCAGCCCCCGACAGCATACGCTTCGAAGCCTGCGTTCTCTATGTCATTTATTATCCTTTTCACCTTTTCGGGAAGATCTATCTTCAATTGGTAAGCACCTCTACTGTCTGACGGGCGATCATCAGTTCCTCATCTGTAGGCACCACCAGAAGCTGAACTTTGTCCTCGGGTTTGCTTAAGAAGAATTCCTGTCCCCTGAGCTTATTCTTTTCTTCATCAAAGCTTGTTCCAAGGAATTCAAGGTATTTTGCAATCCTTCTTCTGGTCTCGCCGTTATTCTCACCTATCCCTGCAGTAAAGACTATGGCATCCACCCCATTCATTTCCGCTGTATAGGCTCCG
>CAMJPM010000025.1 GCA_946407725.1 uncultured Lachnospiraceae bacterium | reverse complement strand
CCGGAAGCCTCCTGGGAACGGATATTCGCAATGGATATCAGGCTGCTGTCCATGGTCAATGCCTGTTCGCCTTGTTCTGCTCTCAGCTGGTTGATGGAAGATAACATTTTTTTGTTTACTGCATTAGTATCTACGGCAGCAAACGTAAACAAATTGGTCTTAACACTGAAAAGCATGGTGAACATCATCACCAGGATTAGCAATTTTTTCATGATAGTTCCTCACTTTCAGAGGAACTGCAACTGGCTGGGTGCTGTAAAACAGTTAACCCCCTTTAGCTTTGCGTCGCTGCATTTCTGCAGGTTTGCCAATTTACAGTCCACTAAATAAACTCGGCTCACGACTCAAGCCGAAAACCACAGGCCGGAAACCCGGCCCAGTAAACCCAATTAACAGTTATGCTTCCATCCGGCAGTATTAAATTGTAGGGCGCACTAAAAAACGCCTGTTAATTCACCTATATTGTAACGCATTTAAAATGGAATACAATAGGTAAAATGCTTTTAAATGGATACAATACAGGAGCCCGAAGGCTCCTGAACCATGATTCCCGCTGTATATTCAGGCCCTGTATCCCCGGTTGCTCCCGGAAACATTGTCCGTCACCCCGGTCCTGCCGTAGGTGAGGCCTGAATACACCGTCTCAATATTGGTCATTTCCGGTCCCGATGCATCCTGGGGTATTATCTGCTCAAAGGCATCATGCAGCTTTGTAAGCAGGCTCTCTGCCTCATCCAGAAGTTTCCCGTTGTTTCTGATAATTGCTTTATCCATAAGAAGCGAAATATAATTATAGATCCTGTACAGGTACAGGGCTATTTCCTGTGAATAATCAAGTACGCCCCGGAGCTGCTCCACACAGTTCTTCGCATGCTGTACCCCTCTTACAAAGCCTTCCCTGTCCTCTGCATTTCTGGCATCGCAGATATACTGCAGTGCCAGCTCATAGGTGAGAACTACTATCTTTGTCCTGTTTGCCTGGGAAATCTTAAGCGTAAATTCCTTTTTCATCTCGTCTGTCATTCTATGGAACCAACCCTTTCTGTTAACTGTTGAAAAACAACATGTACGTTTACGTCGGATTTTTCAACAGATCTTTACTGTATCAGCTGCAGTGCCTGCTGGGGAGCCTGGTTTGCCTGGGCAAGCATGGAGGTGGCAGCCTGTACCAGGATCTGCTTGCTGGCATAATTTGTCATTTCCTCCGCCATATCCGTATCCTGAATCCTGCTCATGGCACTGGACAGGTTCTCGTTTGATGCCGCAAGATAGCTGATGCTGTGCTCTACCCTGTTTGTATATGCGCCGAGCTGGGATCTTGCACTGGATACATAGGAAAGAGCATAGGTAATTCTGTCGATGGATTCCTGAGCGCTCGCCTGGGTTTTAAGGTTCAGATTGTCAATGTCCAGCCTCTCTAAGGAGATTTTTGGAAGTGAACACTCTATCATCTCCTCCTCATTCGCACCGATATGAAGATCCAGCGCCCCTTCTCCGGTAAGGGTTATCTCAAGCTTGCCTCCGGACACTGAACTGGTATCTATTGTATAAATATCCATGGCATAATCGGCGCCGTTTCTGGTATAGGGAATCGTACTCTTTGTCACGTCATTTTTATTGATGGACAAGGTAAGCTCCTCTCCGTTTGCTCCCTTCATGGTGATAATATGGGAACCGTCTTCACATATCTTCACGGAGCCCTGGGTGGGACTTTCATATCTGGCATTTGTAACAGCCTTTCCCTCATAGCCGCCTATATCTATCTCCTTGTCAATATATCCCGGATAATCAAGCTCCATCTGTATATTCGGACTGCTGTCCTCGGGGAATCCGGAAATATTTACATTGAGTGTGGCTACCGTGTTGCCCTCTGCGTCAGTAGTGGTGTTAACATTCTCATTTATTGATATATTATAGGTCTTGGCTTTAGTCTTTTCATTGTATCCTTCCACCTGGACGTTTTTATCATTCTCACAATATCCGTGATTTTCCAGATGTCCGTCCAGAAGCTTCTGACCGTTAAGCTCTATCTGATCAGAGATCCTCTGTATCTCCCCGGTAAGCTCGTCCACTTCACGCTGTATATCAGCCCTGTCGCTGGTGGACATGGTGCCGTTGCTGGCCTTTATGGAAAGCTCGTTTAATCTCTGGAGCATTTCCGTGACTTCACCAAGTGCCCCGTCGGCAGTCTCCAGAACCGACTTACCGGTGGTGGCATTCACATCCGCCCTTTTCAGGGCGTCCAGCTGCTGGCGCATTCTGCCGGATATGGCATAGCCGGTGGGGTCGTCTCCCGCCGTATTTATCTTATAACCTGATGAAAGCTTTCCGGATGAAAGAGAAAATGCGGCTTCGTTTCTGAGAAGCGCATTATTTGTGATGAGCGCTGTTATATTACTGTTGATCTGCATAGGATACCTCCGTTACCTTACCGACTGTAAAAAGATTTTTGCTGTTTTATAGAGAACAGCTGGGTTTTTTTCGGCATCCTTGCCTGTTTTTTCGCTACTCCCGTCCATCCCTGACGGGGTCTTAAAGTGACCTACACTATCTTTATCGGCAGCAACCGGGATTCTGTTAATATCTGTTTTATAAGACTTTTCAAAAACAATGTCCCCTGTCTTTATTCCGTTATCCCCTAACATGGAAATAAATCCCTCTGCCCTTTCCTTTAACTGATTTATTCCCTCATCCTTTGACGCAGTGACAAAACCGCTGATACTTTCGTTATTAAGGGTGAATTCTCCGTAGACCTTTCCGTAGCTTTCCGTTTCAAAGGAAACTGCGGCCTTAGCTTCCAGCGTCCCCCTGATGAACTTGACATTCACCGAGGTAAGCCTTCCGTTAAGCTCCATGGGGATCTCATAGTTTTCCTCATTTGAAAGGGATGCTGCCACTGTAAGCTGCCGGTTTATATTTTTAAGGCTCTTTAAGTCTATGTAACGTCCCGCCTCTTCCGATGCTTCCTTAAGTATTTCCCGCGTTTCTTCCATCATGTCCGCATAAGCTTCTTTTACCGCATCCCCGGGATCCTCTGCCTCATCCTCCTCCCTGTCCATGCTCTCAAGGATCTTTCCAGAACGAACCCTGATCTTTTCCGACAAACTCCCGTTCATGAGGTTTGAAAGCGCCATAAACAGTGCTCCCCGGTCATTCATCAGGGCATCCATTGCATTGACGTTTTCAGGGGTGATCTCAACTCCGAAACGAAGGAGCTGCGCATAGACCTCTTCTTCTTTTGAAGCCGCTTCCCGGATCTCTTCCAGCATCTCTTCGTTGTAGAGAGCATCTGCCTCCGGCAGGGTTCCCGGATTTTCCTTAAAGCCCTCTCCGCGCATATTCTGACGAAGAGCGGACAACAGTTCCTCAAGGGTGGTTTTCCCTGAAAGCCCGGGAACATTTCTCAACGCCTCCGGATCAAGTCTGTCATATATCTCATGCAGCACGTTTTCATTAAAAGATACCTGCGGATCCCGGATCTCCTCGCTCCCGCTGCCACTGCCGTTGCCGGGCTGCTGCCCTTCTGCTTCCTTATCTTCGTTTCCGAAATAGGCCTGACCCCCATTTCCGGTATTGTCCCGCTCTCCGGCAGACTGTCCGAAAACGCTTTGCCCAAGATGGGCGTCACCAATTTGTGGGGGAGCCGATCGAATTTGGGAAGCGTAGCGGGCTACGTGACCCAAATTCGCATCGGTTTCACCCGCAAAGTGGGGGCGTGCAGATTGGGCGAATTGGTTTTCGGACAGGCTGCCGGGCTCCTTCCGGAATGCCGTCATGATCTGGGTGTCTATCCTCCTGTTGTCAGGAGACCCCTCTTTAGCGGAAACGCCGCCAAATTTATCATCTATACTGAAATCCATGTGCTTCCTGCCCTTGGTCCTAAGCTCTGAGAGCAGATTTTTAAGAGAAAGCTCCCGGCCGTTATTTACAAGGGCACCGATCACTGCGCCGTCGGATTTTTCTATCTGCCGTATCAGCCTGTAGATACCGATATAGGACTCCGCCTCGTCTTCGCTTATCTCATTATTTCTCTCCAGCTTAAAAAGATATTCGCTGAATTTCTCGTTTTCCTCACTGACATTTTCCATATCCGTGATCTTTTTAATAAGCTCATTGGCGCTGGTCTCAAGAGGATTAACCCCTTCCCTGATTAGGGATACCACGGCAGAACCGGTAAGGCGGTTGATCAATGTATTTATGGTCTGATCAGCGTCTTTTACCCTCTCGATATTTTCCTCTGTAATATCCATGCTGTTGTATCCAAGGATCCTTACGGCTCTTAAGTTTTCAAAGGTCTCCTTTATTTCCAGCTCCTTAAGGAGAGAGGGAACATTTTTGAAGGCATCCTCCAGCCTGTCCCCCAGGTCTGAACGGACAGACGTTCCAACCGCCTCATAGGTGGCATTTGCCTCTTCAAAGCGTTCCTTCATCAGGTTTCCGGCTTCATAAACATCATTTACCGTAAAAGCCTCCGCTGAAGAAAATCTTCCAACGAGAGCTAAAGGCATCTCCTTTATTTCCCTGACCTTAAACAGAGTCTCTTCCGCAAGGCTTATGCTCTCTTCAACGTCAAAGCCCTCTTCCTTCCGGCCACTCACAAACGCTGCCCTGTAAAAAGCTCTTTCCTTTATCTTGAGCTCATCCACCTTTTCCGACAGAGTCTCCTGATCCAGTGAAAAACCGTTGTCAGCTTTAAGGGCACGGTTGACCTCCGTATTCATTTTTAGCCTGGTCTCGTTTAAGACCCTCTCATTCTTTATCCTGTTATAGCCCCGGATAAGATTTGCCGAAGCTGCACTTTCGCCCTTTGAAACCGCTTCCGCGATCTCCGCCATCAGATCCCCGGCCTTAAGGGGAAATTCAATACACTTTATATCCTCATATAGCGTAAGATTTTCTTCATTTAGTGCAATCCCGGACTTTATCAGATTTTTCGCATCCTCCCGGAGACTCCTGTCCGGCTTAAATCCGGCTCTTTCGATCACATCATCTATCTGTTTTTCTATGCTCTGCAGATCCTCATTATCCGCTATTTCCGCATAGTAACCCTTTTCTCCCGAAGCAAAATAGCCCCCGGCCTGTCCTGACCCTTTACCTGCTCCGGAGTGTTCTGCAAAATACACGTTCTCTATAGTAGGCTCTTTCTGATTGGAAAGCAGCACTTCTATACTTCCGCTGTCCGGCACCTCTATCTCAGACGCCATGTTTAAGGCTCTAAGTGCATCCTTTATATTGTCATCCGTAGCCGGAAGGTCCCGTTTCTCAAATGCCTTTGTGACAAAATCCTTCAAAGCCGTTTCATCCCCGGACGTGAGCTCTGACACCGTTATATCTCCAGACGTCGGCTCTGACATCGTTATATCTCCGGACATAAGCTCTGACACTGTTTTATCTCCGGACATAAGCTCTGACACCGTTTTATCCCCGGACGTAAGCTCTGACACCGTTTTATCCCCGGACGTAAGCTCTGACACCGTTTTATCCCCGGACGTCGGCTCTGACACCGTTTTATCCCCGGACGTCGGCTCTGACACCGTTATATCTCGGGACGTAAGTTCTGACACCGTTTTATCCCCGGACATAAATTCTGCCACCGTTATATCCCGGGATCCCTCTGCCCCGGCATAGCTTCCGGTGATCTCTTTTATAGTCTCCTTATCAACGGTATCGGTAAATCCCGCCACATCTACACCGGCCCGGGAAAGGATCACCTTAATCCGGTCAAGCCCGGTTATGGCCTCTGCCTCGCTCATTCTTCCTGGGTGGTAGCCCTCTTCCTTCATTTCCTGAAAGTCCTTAGCTGACATGGTATTAGACATGACAGCCATGTAGTTATGGGAATTTTTAGCGTCAAAGGATTCCGCTTCATCTAAAATGCTGGTTTTTTCGGTGTTCTTTTTGTCATTTCCCTGTACACCTCTGAAACCGTGAGCGGCGTTTTTTTCTAAATCCATGACAACTCCCGGACCCTTTGCTGCGCCATACGCACTGAGGGCTCTGTTATTCACCGTTGTCTTAAGTTTTTCTGCTGTGTTCTGCGGGTCTGTCTGAAAATTGATATGCATATTATGTACTTGACATCCATGTGACTTCAAAACCTGCGGCACGTCCCTATGCCGCCGTGACAATTACTACACGTATCTATTCAGAACCCTTCGGATTCTGAACAGTTACTGCTATACAATATATGTCGGCACAACACGGAGTTTTCTTAAGACGTTAAAAACCGTCACCCGGAGGTAACGGTTTTACGTTTATCTTTATATTTATGCTTAAAGTGAAAAGTCCTCTGTTTCGGGAGCCGGAGCTTTTTCCCCGGTGATTCTGCCATCCTCTCCGATGATAACCTTTGCAGGGGCTTTCGATGTCTTTTCGGCTGCCTTTACTGCCATCTCCTCAACACTCTCGGTCTCAGGCAGGTTCTTTATATCGTTTAATATATTCGGAAGCTTGTCAAGAAGCTTTCCCGCCATTCTCTCATAGGCAAAGGAAGCATCTGTCGCCATGGCCTTCTGGAATGAGTTTTCCGGAGAAACAAGTGTCTGTTTCACTCCGCGGCTGCCGTAAAGCTGTTCTTCAGCCTTCTGCTCTGTAAGGGAGCTTATGCCTTTTAAATTCTCAACGGGCTTTACTCTCTCTACCCGGTTTACTCTTGCGATGTCTTCATTATGATTGATCTGACCCAGGTTATAATATCCGGACATTGAAGAGCTTATCCTCATAGCCATGTCTGCCTCCTTTCCTTAAAACCTTTGCGGAATTTATATGTCTCACCACGATATGCTCACAAAAAACAGGTGTTTGTACCCTTTGTTTACAAATAATATCGGCGGTTCGTGTCAATAATTTACCCCTGTCCAGGTCTTTTTAAGCAATAATCGCAGATGTTTTTAAAAAAATGCAATTACAGGCCGCTTTCCGTAAACCGCGGAACGCGGGATTTCCGAACGCATTTTCCGATTTTGCGTTCGGAAACCTATAAATCACAATTTCAGTCAAATTTGTATATGACAGCGCCGAAAGGCGGAAGGGTAAAGCCGATAGAATAGGGCTGGTTATCCCATTCCTTCTTCTCGGTCTTCACAGTCTTTTTGATCTTTGCGCCTGTGCCTCCGAACCTGATCTCATCACTGTTCAGCACAAGAGAACATTTGGCCTCTCTGGGGAGCCCCATCCTGTAGTCATCTCTTTCAATAGGCGTAAAGTTCACAACAACTGCCAGATTTTCCTTCCCTGTGGAATTCATTCTGATAAAGGAATAGAGACTCTTGTCCGTATCATCGGCATTGATCCATTTAAACCCTCTCTCATCATTGTCAAACTCCCAGAGAGCACTGTATCTATTGTAGATCTTCAAAAGCTCCTTGGAATAATTCTGAAGAGCCGCATGGTTTGTCTCTGCCAGAAGGAACCAGTCTATCTCCCTCTCCTCGCTCCATTCTCTTTCCTGTCCAAATTCCTGGCCCATAAAGAGCAGCTTTTTGCCGCAGTGGGTCATCATGAAAGCGTATCCTGCCCGCAGATTGGCGAATTTCTCCTGAGGACTTCCCGGCATCTTATTTAACATGGAGCACTTTAAGTGCACCACCTCATCATGGGAAAGCACCAGTATATAATTCTCCGCCGAATTATAGCTCATGGCAAAGGTCATCTTATAGTGGTTATTCTTTCTGAAATAGGGATCCAGCTTCATGTAATCACAGAAATCATGCATCCATCCCATATTCCACTTAAAGGAGAATCCCAGTCCGTCATCCTCAGGTCTTGCGGTAACCTTGGGCCAGGCAGTGGATTCCTCTGCTATCATCATCACTCCCTTATACTTTCCGAGCATAAAGGAATTTAGGTGCTTAAAGAATTCTATGGCTTCCAGGTTTTTATTTCCGCCGTATTTATTGGCAACCCATTCGCCGTCTCTCTTTCCGTAATCCAGATAGAGCATGGAAGCCACCGCATCCACCCTCAGGCCGTCAATGTGGAACTCCTCAACCCAGTATGCGGCATTGGCGATAAGGAAGTTACTGACTTCATTCTTTCCGTAATTAAAGATCTTCGTTCCCCAATCAGGATGCTCTCCTTTTCTGGGATCCGGATACTCAAACAAGGGCTCACCGTCAAAATTGGCCAGGCCGTGCTCATCCCTTGGGAAATGGGCGGGAACCCAGTCCAGGATCACACCTACTTCGTGCTTATGGAGCTTATCCACCAGATACCTGAAATCATCGGGATCCCCGTAACGTGACGTGGGTGCATAGTATCCTGTCACCTGGTAGCCCCAGGAGCCGTCAAAGGGATGCTCCGCAATACCCATCAGTTCCACATGAGTATACTTCATCTCTTTCAGATAATCCACAAGCCTGTCGGCAAATTCCCTGTATGTATAAAAGCCCTCATCATTTTCGGAGGGGTGTCTCATCCAGGAACCCATGTGGCATTCATAAATAGCCATGGGCTCTCTGTTCATATCCTTCTTTTCACGGGTCTTTATCCACTTTGAGTCCCCCCATTTATAGGGCTTTCCGTTCTTTCCGGAAGCATAGGTTCTGGAAGCGGTTCCCGGCCTAAGCTCCGCATAGGATGCGAATGGATCCGCTTTGTAGATAGAGCCGCCGTTGCTCTTCTCAATATAAAATTTATATAACTGTCCGCTCTGTACACCGGGTATGAAGGTCTTCCAGATACCGACGATATCCAGCCGTTCCATGCGGTTTGCGTTAATATCCCAGTTATTGAATTCACCTACTACCGAAACACCGCGCGCATGTGGAGCCCATACGGCAAAATAGAAGCCGTCCTTCCCGTCCTCCGTGCTCTCGTGGGCGCCAAGCTTTTTATATATCTCGTAATGTGTGCCCTGCCCAAACCAATACTGGTCGTCATCAGAAATAAAAACTCTTGTCTTACCCATTTCAGCGCTTCCTCCTCAAAATGTGATGGTTGATCCTAAACCTTTAAACAAAATCCTTTTCTCTCAGTATGATCATATCGTCATCATCATACCGTTTTCCCACTACCACATCCAGGAAATGTCCCGGTGTCTTGCGGTTTACATGACGAATGGCCGCGTCCACTATCTCCTCAACCTCGTCTATGGTAACGAAGTGGTCTGCTGTCTGCCGCTCATCGATCCTCGTATAAAGAGCCAGCACACCCATATCGTCAATGATATATTCCTGTTCCCTGGCATATTCCCTGCCGTGGAACACCAGATCGTCATTTGTATATGTGGGAATCTCGATCTTTACGTCAAAAACATCATCGAACCAGTCTTTTTTATGATTGCGCTCCAGCATCCTGAAGGAAGCCTTTGTCTCCTCCAGAATAAGAATGATGGAGGTTTCAGGCTTTGTAAGTATTGTCCTTATGTCCTCCAGAGACGCATCCGTAAGGTCGGCCGCATGCTCTATCACCAGAGCACAGCCGTCCAGGGTTCTCAAAACATCCTGTACGTCCTTGGTATTAAAGATATCTGCCGGTATCTTTGCCACCTTTCCCACAAATTCATCGGAATGCTCATACATAAATCCCTTTGCAAGGGCACTGGCCAGACTTAATCTGGCACTCTGCTCATTTCCGGTGATAAAGACATTTCCGCTCTTTCCGTTAAGCTTCATCCGGTTTAATGCGTCCCTGATAATATCGGGAAGATCATGCATCGGAAGAAACTGGGCAAAGATCTCTTTTTCTTCCTCGTCAAAGCCGTGTATTTCCGGTGCTTTCGGAGCTACATAGGGCTTTTCATCTTCTGGCTCTTCTTCCTCAGGCTCCTCATAATCGGGTTCCTCATAATAAGGTTCCTCATAATCAGGTTCCTTCGCTGCCGGTTCCTCATAATAAGGCTCTTCCGCTTCGGTTTCCGGAACCCCGGGTTCTGTCTCTTCCCTGAGCTCCTCTTTTTCTTCCCTTTCCTTTTTAAGGCGGGCATTCACCTTTTCCCGGTGCTCTCTGAGAAGACCTGTAAGATCTGATGTCACCGCCAGGGTTTCCCTCTTCATGCTGCCCCTGGAATAAGACCCTTCCTCTTCCGGTTCCGGCGCGGAAAATGCGTTTTCAGGCGCTTCCACCTGTATCCTTGTACTTTCCGCCCTTTCTGGAACGGGCGCTTTTGGAACGGCTGTTTCGGGAACGGGCGCTTTTGGAACGGGCGTCTCGGGCATTACAGCCATAGCCGGCTCTGGAGTTGGTGTAATTCCGGTTTCCGTCGAATTCTTTTTCTTATTTATGTTCCAGCCATTTAAGATATCGTCTATATTTATCTGGCCTGTGATCTGCCTTTCCGCCACACCGGGTCCGTCAGGCACGTTGAGGCTCAGCTGTCCGTCGTAATCTTCAGAGAGAATGCGGGCGAATTCCCGCTCTACATCGCTTTCCCTCCTGCTTCCGATATTCAGGGGGATCCTGTTGCTCAAAATGTCATCATCCCCGGAATCGATCCTCGGCGCAGGCTTTCTGATAGTGGGCACTACGGATACCTTCGGTTCCGGTGCCGCAGAAACTTCAGGTACAGGAACCTGCACAGGCGCAACGGTTACTTTAGGTACAGGAGCCTGTACCGGTGCTACTGCCGGACCTGGTACCGGTGTCTGTACCGGTGCCACCGGTACTTCGGGTACGGGAATCTTCGCAGACGCCGCCGGCTTTTCAGGCGCTGAAGCTATGGGTGCCATCGGGATCTCAGAATCCGCCGTCAGTTCACTTACATCCGTGTCAGCCTTAATAGGGGTAATATCCCTCATGGGAGGAAGAGGAACCTCTCTCTCCCTTAAAAGCTCTCCTGTCCTGGTTTCCAGCTCTGTCATATTCCTTCTGAGCTCTGCCTGGAGATTCATGGTACTGTATTTATCCAGATTTACAGAGGGTTCCTTAATATCCTCAACCCCCAGCTTGTTCTTTATCTCCTTATCGGGGATACGGTTTGTGGGCTGGTTACTGGGCTGGATATTGCTTATCTCAATGGGGATAGGCCCTCTGTCCACATCATCTTCTTTCACGCTTCCCCCTGTAAGATCCTCAGCTCCTGCCAGCACCTCCAGCGCATCCTTATGGTCGTATTTATGCTGCTGTTCGGGAGTGAGCGGTGCATACTGCATCTTGAGTTCCAGGGCTTTGGTGACATATTTTCCATGTCCGAACCAGATGACCAGGCGGTCGCAGGCCTCTATGCACTTGGTGATATCCCCTGCCTTTGCATACAGCTTCGCCAGCTCGTAGCCCCATCTCTCCTGGTAATCTACGTTCTTTAATTCCTCAAGGATCTCTATCCTCTGCTGTATTCCCACGTCCGTGAGCTCATAAAACTTATATTGCAAAACATAAGTACTGGGATCCTGCGGAGCCAGCTCCATATATTCTTTTAAATATCCTACTGAATCATTGAGATCGCCCATTCTGATGGAAAGCTCACAGAGGGCGTAGATTATAGATCTGGCATTGGGACATCTGGAATCTGCTATCAGCAGTAAATCCCTGGCCTCTTCATATCGTCTGTTTATCTTATATATTTCACTGATGAAGCTTAAGGTTCTGACACTTCTCACCTTTCTCCAGTCTATGGTGTCAGCAATGACCATGGCTTCATGGAATTCCTGATTTTCTGACAGCGACCTGATCTGCTCAAGCCGCACATTGTATTCATAGCGATCCACTGATAATTTCCTCTAAAACAAACGCAGTATAATAATACCGGCCTCTCCTCATCTGATCATAAGCAAAATATATTTTTAAGCATAATCTATAATAGGATAACACAGAGCCGCATCAGTGTCAAAAATATAGAACTTCCGGCACCAAATTCCCCGGCGTTATGTTAACCTGTACAGCTTCTTCGCATTCTCAAAGGTGACCTCACATACCTCTTTTGCTGAAACACCCTTTATTTCCCCTATCTTTTCCGCCACCAGATTTAGATAACCGGAATAATTCCGCTTTCCTCTGTGGGGTGTCGGAGCGAGATAGGGACAGTCGGTTTCCAGAACTATGTTTTCAAGAGGTACGATTTCCGTGACTTCCCTTAAGGTCTTTGCGTTTTTGAAGGTCACAACCCCTCCTATACCTATATAATACCCCTTTTTTACATATCTTTTCGCCATCTCGGCCGATGCAGAAAAACAGTGAATTACACCACCCATGTCCTCTGCATGTTTTTTTTCAAGGATATCAAAGGTGTCCTGCACCGCATCCCTGGAATGGATGATGACGGGCTTATCAAGCTCCCTTGCAAGATCCAGCTGCCGCATAAACCAGAGGGCCTGATCCTCCTTTGCGGGACCCTCATCCCAATAATCAAGGCCGATCTCACCGATGGCCACGATCCTTTCATTGTTCCGGGTCTTTTCACGGATATCCTCCATCACGTCCTCCGTAAGCCCCCTGACCTCTGAGGGATGGATGCCGAGAGCCCCGTAGCTTTCCGGGTATTTTTCAAGGATACTCAGGGTTCCGTCCAGGGAGTCCCTGTCAGCTGAAACATTGACAAAGTGTTTTACTCCCTCGTTTCTCATGGTCTCTATGACCCGGTCCCTGTCTTCATCAAATCTGCTGTCATCATAGTGGCAATGAGTGTCAAAGATCATGTTAATACTGCCTTTCTGTCGCTATTCATGATATGATGTGTAGGACAAACATCGCAAGGCGCTTTTGTCCAACCCATTATGATATACTTTATTTAATCATCACTGGTATCAGTACACCAGCTTTACAAAGGAAATCCCCGATATGGACAAAAACTCAGTTTACGGCAGAACCAATGCCATCATAAAAAAATATGATGTCCGTCCCACCAAAAGATTCGGTCAGAATTTCCTCGTGGATGAAAACATCCTCCGGGGTATAATCACCGCCTCCGGCATCACAAAGGATGATCTTGTGCTGGAGATCGGCCCCGGTATCGGGAACCTTACCTCTGTTCTCTGTGAAAACTCACGGGAAGTATGCGCTGTAGAAATAGATAAAAAGCTTATCCCCGTTCTTGAAGAGTCCCTTAAGGAATACGGCAATCTCACCATTATAAACGGGGATATCCTGAAAACCGATATTTCGGCCCTGGTCAATGAAAAAAACGGAGGAAATCCCCTTAAAGTGGTGGCAAATCTCCCGTATTATATCACAACCCCAATAATAATGGGACTTCTGACAACAAAAGCCCCCATAAAAAGTCTGACTGTCATGGTTCAAAAGGAGGTGGCGGACCGGATGATCTCCCTTCCGGGAAAAAAAACCTACGGCGCCCTTTCACTGGCGGTACAGTATTATGCGGAGGCAGAGAATGTACTGGATGTGCCTCCCTCCTCATTTATACCTAATCCGAAGGTGTCCTCTGCCGTCATGCATCTTAAGGTGCGGGAAAAACCTCCGGTACAGACAAAGGACGAGGCTTTTATGTTTGCCGTGATAAGGGCTTCCTTTAACCAGAGAAGAAAAACCCTTGTAAACGGCTTGAAAAACGCTTCTCTTCCCGGCTGCACCGGGGAAGCGGTACCGGAAGCCTTAAATAAGCTGGGAATGAGCCCCACCATCAGGGGCGAACAGCTCTCACTCGAAGAATTCGCAAGGCTGGCAGATCTCCTTAAACTATAAATCTGCCAATTAAATCGGCTTCGCCGATGAGCATCGGGCCAAATAGCAACCCTGCCTTCTAATCTGTCGAATATATATAGTTATTATTGTCGTCTGTCCAGATGCCGTATCCTGTTTCACCATTGGAGCGGAGACGGAGGGCAATGTCCCCTTCAAAGTTATTCTCCCCGTGGAGCAGCAGGACAGCCTGATCCCCGGCCATTTTATCCGAAAGGGAAATATCCGTATTTTTACCGCTGATCCTGATCTTCCGCTTTGAAACACGGGTATATTCGCCCTCGCTGTTTTCACCGGTATAGTAAACAAAGGAAGGCTTAATCCTGAGCATGGAAAGCTCCTTTTTATTAACATTCGAGACCTTTCCCAATGCAAGCTTCACATCGGCGTTATAGGTGAAAAAATCTTCATTTAATTCCGGCAGCTCCATGTCCGGCTCTGAATTAAGCTGTGCCTTAAACTCCCCTGCGGAAGCCTCATCCAGATATATGATGGTAACCGCATAATAACTTGTCCCGCTCAGCCATCCCACCTCATCAAAATCAGGCAGTTCATTATAATCAGCCTGATATGCGGCGCTGTCAGGTATCACATTTTCTCCCGCATCAAATTTCCCGTTGAAATTATAGTGATCCGTTGCATTCAGCACAAAGGGACCGTACAGATTATCGTATTCCCACTGCTCTATCTCCGAAACAGTGCCATCCTTATTTCCGTCCTTAAAATAGTCCTCGGAATACTTCTTTTTATAAGTATATTTCACATATTCCGGGAGTTCATTCTCCGTAACATACTTTGCGTAATCCGGCATCCTGTTTCCGTATCTGTTCACCAGGTTACGGTATTCCTTCATGTATTCGTTTCTGGCCTTTTCAAGCTCCTTTAAGAAGCCGGTCCTGTACTCATCCGACTCCATATATTCATTCAGCTTTGCAAGATCTTTGTTGTATTTTATAACGTCCTCAATAAAGCTTTCATAGTCATCATAATCTCTCCTTCTGGGAGCCGCCGGCTTAAGTTCATATACCTTTTGTGCAATATCCGAGTTCATGGTAAAGACTTTGTAATAAGGACTGAATATCTCTGATTTTTCTCCCGTATCCTCCTTTTTCACCAGGTTGAAACGCGCTATCTCAAAACGGAATTCCTCGTTTTTAAGGGCAGCGGCCACTGCTTTTTTATGATCCCCGATATCCTTTCCCATGTCTTTTACCTTCAGGGTAAAGACAGGTCCGTCGCCTGTCAGCTGGGAATTTTCTTCTTTTGTCAGCTTTCCGATGGACTGCGTGCCTGCAAAGGATACCTTTTCCAGAAGATCCTTTTCCTGTCCTTCATCATCCAGGGCCTCTTCCCTTGACACCCTGTAATACCGTCTGTTTTCTTCAATTTCATTCCCGTTAATATATCTGTCTCCGAGATACCTCATATTGTCACTGGAAACACTGGCATATACATTATCCTTTGCCAGGGCCCGGAGGGTTATATCTCCCAGATATTCCGCACTCTTTCCGCTTTCCCATCTGACAAGGACGGCATCTGCACAGATCTCCCGGCGCTTTCCCTTTGTGTTTGCGGCTATGACCACCTCGCCCTTTTTGATTCTTCTCTCCATATCCACGATTTTTCTGGAATCAAAGGCCGCCACGGGCTCGTTTCCGTTATAGTAATTATTTATGAAGTCTGTTACCGGTGTCCTGATAAGGGCTCCGCTGTTCCCGTTTTCCCGGGAATAATAATACCGCCGTACCTTCATCTTCTGATAGGCAAGCATGCTGCCAACCCTGTAACGGATAAGAATGTAGAGGCCGTCTCCGGCATCCACAGCCCGGTATAACCAGTTCTCCGTTGAAGTGACCCCTGTGTTCACGCCCCGGGTCAGGGAAGCATACTTCCTGTCCACCACCTCCCCGTTTCTGATATAGGTGCTGTCTTCGGAAAAAAACCAGGCAAAGGGGGAATATGCTGCCACTCCGCCCATTACAGGATCTCCGGAACAGGTCATATAGGATCCTGTATCCACATCAAAATAAGCATTGGAAATGACAGGATCCGTCTGGACGTAATATGCGTCCGCCGTATCCCAGTTCAGGGGACATGTGGTGATCCGCCAGGGATCCATATCGGATCCGGAATAATCAATGCCGTAAGTAAAACTGTCCATTCCGTCCTTCCAGCCCGCATCATAGCCGGCCCGGTAGGCATCCCCGTACTTTCCTTTCAGAGTATTATAAAGACTGTCACTGTAGTCCGGCTCATAATAACCGTTCTGTACGATCTTTCCGTCCTTTTCATGTCCGTATTGCGGATCATAAAGATCATATCTGACATCCAGACCGCCAAAGGTGTAGCCCCTTTCATACCAGTCAGTCTCGGCGGCCTCTCCCATGCTGTAGTTATAACCGTCTCTGTAGCCTTCCTGCCACATCTCAGCATATTTCTGATATGCGGTGAGAGCGTTTCCCGATACCGGAAGCAGGCTTTTGGGATAACCGATCCGGTCATTCTCACTTACTGTGTATTTCGGATCCATAATACGGGAGTACAGGCTTAAAGGATCGTTTATCTGACAGGCTCTTTTCTCCCCGCTGCCGGCGCTGAGCGCACTGTCATACTTCCCGTCTGACTTTCCCTCTTCATAGCCATAGTTATAACCCCGTACCTCAACAGTTTCATAGGGTGCGGGATTATCCTTTATCTCATCATTGTCTGATATGGAGTCACCGTCCTGACCGTCATCGCCATCATCATCTCCGTCGTCATCGTCGTCATCCCCGTCATCGTCATCATCATCCCCGTCATTATCTTCATCATCATCGTCATCACCATTGTCATCCGATACGCTGTCATCATCCCCATCGTCATCCGACACGCTGTCGTCATCATCATCCGACACAGAGTCATCATCGTCATCTTCTTTCCCCCGGAGCACCGTGTCCGCAGAAACAGGAACAGAAGCCGCAGCCGCAGCAATATTAAAAACCGGGATCATGAATAATAAGAATGACAGAATTATAGAAAAAAAGATCTTTCGCATCAGATTTTCCCCTTTAAAAATGGTTTCCCATCACATAATAAATACCGGAAAGAAAAGCCCCCGGGACACTTTCATATGTTCCCGGGGGACATAAACCACGTAGATATTCAGAACCCTCCGGATTCTGAATAGATACACCTGAATACCAAAGTCCTTACGGTCTGGGATGTCCGCAGTTGGTGCAGAACTTGCCCTCGTTCTTTGTGCCGCAGTCAGGGCAGAACCACTGGGCATTTGCTGCCGGTGCCGGTGCGGGCTTTCCGCAATTGGTGCAGAACTTACCCGTATTCTGGGTATTGCAGTCCGGACAGGTCCATCCGCCTGCTGCGGGAGCTGCCGCAGGTGCTGCCTGTGCAGGTGCCGGAGCGGGCTGACCCTGAGCCGCACCCATCTGGAAGAGCTGGCTTGCGTTCATACCGCCTGCGTTCTGAGCCATATTCATGCCGGCAAATCCGAACATTGCGCCGCCTGCGCCCTGGTTCTTGGCTGCATCCTGCATAGCCTGAGCCTGAGCACCCACCAGGGTAGCTGCTGCCATGTTGGGGTTCCTGTTGATGGCATTCCTCTGTGCTTCTTTGATCATCTTCTCGTCTTCTTCATCAGCCTTGATGGAAGAAACACCGAAGGATGCTATGGTTATGCCTCTGTGCTCGGACCATTTCTTTGAAAGGATCTCATTTAAGGCATCTGCTATCTCATTTGTATGTCCGGGAACCTCGCTGTAACGCACTCCCTTTGCGGAGATCTGTGCGAAAGCGGGCTGAAGGGCTGTCAGAAGCTCGGATTTAAGCTGTGAATCGATCTCCTGCCTCTCATACTGGTCTGTAACGTTTCCGCATACATTTGTATAGAAAAGTACGGGATCCGTGATCCTGTATGAATATTCTCCAAAACACTTTACTGAAATATCGATATCGAGGCCTATGTTATTGTCAACTACCCGGAAAGGAACCGGATTAGCCGTACCATATTTATTACCGATTATCTCCTTGGTGTTTACAAAATAGATCCTCTGATCCTTGGGAGCGTCACCGCCAAAGGTGAAACGCTTTCCGATGTTCTTAAAGGAATCAACTATTCCCTTGCCCAGATTTCCACTGAAGATCGAAGGCTCCGTGGAAGCATCATAGGTAAATTCACCGGGCTCGGCACATATCTCTGCCACCTTACCCTGGTCAACGATCAGCATGCACTGTCCTTCATTGATGGCAATGACTGAACCGCTGGTAATGATGTTATCTTCACCCTTTGTGTTTGAAGATGTTCTCTTTGAGCTGGTTCTCTTGCTTCCCTTAACGACGAGTATGGTCTCATCAATGGAATCGCAGTAGAAGTACTCCTTCCACTGATCGGCGAGAACGCTGCCTGCTGCATTTCCAATAGCTCTAATTAATCCCATATTACCTCCCAATAAAAATTTATTATAGATTAGTCATACCGCACTACCGGGGCACGTTTTGACCTTCAACCCTCACATTATAAATCATTCCTTCTTTTTTTTAAATAAGGAGAATAGGCTCCATTTCCCTTTTTTCTTTTTTTCCGGTTTTCCCGGTGCCTTGTTCTCATCCACTGTGTGCTTTTCCTGCTCCTCCTCCGGGATCTCCGCGCCTATAAGCTCACCGTTATTAAACAGCTTCCGTACCTCTCCCACATAATAGAGGGAACCGAAGGCACAGATCACATCCCCTTCCTCCGCCTGGGAAAGAGCCATGTGTACCGCTGTCTGCACAGAATTACAGGGAGTTGCCGGAATACCCGCCGAGGACTGTATGAACCGGGCAAGCTCCATTGCGGGAAGCGCCCTGTCGGACGCAGGCGTTACGGTAAAGAACTTCTTTGCAAGATTAACCACCATCCCCGTCATCCTGTCGTATTCCTTGTCGGAAAGCACACCCATGATGAAGATAATCTTCTGTTCCTCTCCGTAAATGGTCTCCAGGCTCCGGGCGAGGACCATGGCTCCCTCCTCATTGTGACTCCCGTCCACAATAAATACGGGGTTTTTCTGCATTATCTCAAATCTTGCAGGAACCCGGGTATTCTTTATTCCCTTCCGCATGGATTCGTCGGTTATATTGTCATAGCCCCTGGTATAGAGGATCTTTGCGGCTCCCACAGCCAGTGCGGCATTTCCCACCTGATATACCCCCGGAAGGCAGATCTCCAGATTCTTTAATCCTGGCAGGTCAAAAAAGTGTCCCTTTTCCGAGCTCTCATTTATCTTTCCGGGCAGAATGGCTCTGTGGAGCCAGGCTCCCCGTTCCTTGCATACGCTGTCAAACACTGCCTCCGCCTCAGGCGCCTGGGGATACATCAGCACATCGCCGTTGGGTTTGATGATCCCGGCCTTTTCAAAGGCTATCTTATCAAGGGAATCCCCCAGTGTCTCCATATGGTCATAGCTTATAGTGGTAATGATCGCAAGATCCGGGGTGTTTATTACATTGGTGGCATCCAGCCTTCCTCCCAGCCCTGTTTCCAGAATAGCCACGTCCACTTCCTGTTCAAGAAAGTACAGGATCGCCATGGCAGTAAGGATTTCAAATTCGGAGGGATACTGAACGCCGTCGCGCTTCATATCCTCTGCCCGCTCCTTCACTATCCCCGTGAGAAATCCGAAATCATCCCCGGTAATATCGTGAACCCCTTCAGAAAGGGACATTACGCGCATTCTCTCTGTAAAATCAATAAGATGCGGAGAAGAATAAACTCCCACCTTATAACCGCTTTCCATAAGGATCCTGCTTAAAAAGGCAGCCGTGGATCCCTTGCCGTTGGTACCTGCGATATGTATGAATTTCAGCTGATCCTGGGGATTTCCCAGACGGAACAACAGCTCTGTAACGGAGGTAAGATTAAAAGGCTCCAGTCCGTTCACAACAGATCTGGGAGAAAACTTTGGAACCCGCTCAAGGTATTCCACAGCTCTCTCATATGACATTTCCTGCATTGGGATCAGGTCTCCTTTCCTGGTTATCTAACCCTGCTTCGCGCTTTTTCTTATCAGGGAAAACAGCGGACCGGTAATTCCCATGATCAGAATGATATTAACCGGTATCATAATAAGCTCCTTTAAAACCCTGGCAACCATCACCGCAATTACCCCGCCCTGACCGTAGATCATGGAAAGCCACAGGGAATTCAGAAGCAGATTTACTATCAGGGTATTTAACAGAACCCCGATGGTGACCCGCATCAGCCCCGGGGAAAAGCCGTCCTTCTTATGAAGGCACAGACCGAATATCACTCCGGTCAGGGCTCCGGACAGGGTAAAGCCGGGAAAGTACGGTCCTGTCGGTCTGACTAAAAATCCCCCGATATCTGCAACCGCTCCTACTGCCGCTGCCACTCCGGGACCGAAAAAGGATCCCGCTGCCGCAATGGGCAGAGCGCTGAAACGGATCTCTATGACCTCTGTGATCGCGATCTTGAAAAAACCTGCTATCACGCCGAATGCCGTAAGCATTCCTGCCATGGTCACAACCTTGATATTATTTAATCCCTGCTTTTTATCATCCATTCCGTTTTCCGCCTATTTTTTCTGTGCCACACAGGTACCGCCCAGAGAGACGAGGGACCCGCCCTCCGGAACACTTATCGCGGCCGCGGATTTTAATGGGCCTTTGCCGCCGCTGCCCTGGGCACCGATATTAACAGTACTTATGACTGTTCCGGAAGCGTCCTTTGCCGATACGGAACAAGCATTATCCGCCATGCCCACTGTATAATCCCCCGGTTCCACTACGGTGTCGATACCGTCCACCAGCTTGTAATAGGAAACCCCTTCCATAGCGGTGGATCTCATATTAACATCATCCACATTGGGAGGATGCTCGATCTCAGTGGTGTCTCTGCCCTTTCCTCCGGCACCGGCCGCTCCGGTCCCCAGAATATGGGCCAGGTTTTCATTTTCCCTGATACTGTCTTTTCCGCATGCCGAAAGGCTTAAGCACACAGAGATCATCAATATAATTACCAGTAGTTTTTTCATGTCCTGACCTGTTCCTCTTTTCATATACCCGCAAACGGGTTTTCACCGATATAATTATTAGAAAAGAATACCATTTTTTAACGTATTGTTCAATTAAAACCGTTGGCTTTCGGAATCCTGCATCAGGGCACCCGGCCGATGGTCAGCACGGCAAAATGCCATTCAAAACGTGACCGTTATCTGGTACATTTTGCCTCTTAGGGATATTGTACAAATACGGGTACAGATTGTTATGTTGTTGCTATGTTTCTCTTTTTGTACTATAATTCGGGATGTGTGGCGTTTTTTACGCTATCGTCGAAACCTCTTTGAAAGCAGGTCTATAGGACAGAGAGATGACCCTGATAGAAAAATTTAAGAACTATATATTTATGGATGTGGAAAATGAGAATGAGACAAAAAAAGCCGCAGTCATAATGCGTTGTACTTCTCTGTTTCTCTATGTATTTTTCACAATCCAGACCATCGTCCTCTTTGTTTCCGGATATCCCCGGGCTGCTATCATGAGCATTGTCTGTCTTCTGGGATATCTCTGCGCATTTATAATGACATATCAGGGTTATACCAATATCACCCAGCATTTTCTGGAACTGATGACTCTGGCCTGGATCGCGGCCTTTGTGGCAATGATGGGCTGGGACTGCTCGTATCAGCACATGCTTTTTGCGCTGCTCCTTTTTTCCCTGCTTACATCTTATCAGGATATCAGATATAAGGCCGGTTTTACGGCTTTCCTCTGCATTTTCAGAATAGTCCTTTATTTTTACATACATTCCCATGATTCCCTTTATGTACCGGATAATCGCAGTATTATTTTCCTGACGATATTGAATACCTCTTTCACCTTCCTTCTGTTCTTTATTATCTCCTATCTTTTCTCCAAGGATTCTGTGGAAATGGAGCAGAAGCTGGTGAAATACAATAAAAAGATCGAGAAGCTGGCTCTCACTGATGCCCTTACGAAGCTTCCCAACAGGCGTGACGCCCTGGACAGGATCGAAAAGCACCTGAAGCACTCCAAGGATGTGGATTTCCACTTCAACCTCGCCATCGGTGACATTGACTTCTTTAAGAAGGTAAATGATACCTACGGACACGAAGCCGGAGACGCAGTGCTGGTCCAGATGTCGGATCTCTTCAGAGAGGAAATGGAAAATGAAGGCTTTGCAGCCAGATGGGGCGGAGAGGAATTCCTTTTTGTCTACACCAACTGTAACGGCGACGAGGCTGCCATGAGGCTGAATGATCTTAGAACAAAGATCTCCCACACCACTTTCAAATACAATGACACGGAATTAAAGCTCACCATGACCTTCGGTCTGGAAGAATATGATTTCCGCAGTTCAGTTGACGATATGGTGAATTCCGCTGACGGAAAGCTCTACCTCGGAAAGACCAGGGGCAGAAACCAAGTGGTGTTCTAAAATAATCGTAACTATTCAGAACCCCCACACCGCACCTTCGCAAAAAATGATTTTTGATTAAAAATAATCAAAGAAATCATTTTTTGCGAAGGTGTGGGGGCGGTAACTAATCGTTACCGCCCTGTGATATGACCATATTTCCAATCGAAAACAAGTTTTCGTTGAAAAATATGGTCATATCACAGGGGGTTCTGAATAGTTACAAATAATCGTCAAATTCGTCAGGTTTGTTACAAAACCAGTATTATCTAAAAAGAATAAGAAAGAAAAAGCACATGTCCGGTTCCACGGACATGCGCTTCTTTTTATCTCAGGTTTTCCTGAATGATCATATACCCTTAAACTCAAATTCAAAATGAAGCGGTGTTTTCTCCGGCAGCATATATTCCGGAAGCGTAGGAGCGCCCCAGGCGTCATCCCCCGCTATCCCCATCTGCTTCAGGGAAACCCTTACAACAGTCCTGTGTACGGGAGGCAGCTCATAGGGATGTCTCGCCTCCTCCAGCTCATTGGGGGAATAGGGAATTGCGGAGAACTCCATTTCGTAAGGCTCCACAGCCTTAAATTCCAGTCCGCGGCCCTTTCCGTCCGTAACCTTCGCCCAGCGGACCCCTGAACGGTTGCCGCACTCCTGTGGAACGATATACTGTGACATCATCCCGGCGGCTGTATTCTCATATACTCCAAGCTTAGCTCCCACTGTCCTGTCACAGTAGTTTTCATCCGGTCCCAGACCGTAGTAAACTATCCTGTCATAGTCAGCATCCAGCTTAAACATAAACCCGAATTCCGGCATGGGAGGCAGCGCCGCCTTCCCGCTGTAATCGAGGATAACCCTTACCCTGCCGTCCTTAAATATCCTGTAGGTGGTAAGTACAAAGGTCAGGGGTTTGGAGGGCAGGTATTTCTTCCACTTTACTTCCACATAGTCCCGTGTTTCCTTCACCATGGGATACTTTCTGGCCTCACTGCCGGGATCAAAAGGATTCTCATAGGGATTAAAAAATTCCTGATAATCGCTGGCAAGCCTCCAGAAGCCCTGCTTAAAGGCCATATGATTGCCTGTGTCGTTCTGTGTCGGCGCTCTCCAGAAATTGGGTCTGGGAATAAAGCCTATCATCTCCCTTCCGCAGTACTTATAAGAGGTAATACCTCCTTTAAGTGATGAGAGCAGTATATCAAAGTTATCGCCATGGATACCTGTATTCACTGAACCCTTTACCACACGGAAAGTTCTTGTGCCTTCAGGGACTGTGCTGTTCTTATCTTCAACCCTGTAACTGCCCTGACCGAAAGCTATTTCATAGCCCTTTTCGGCATAGTCGGTATCCTCCTTAAGGCAGAAGGACAGAGTTACTACGTATTCTCCCGGTTCGGTTTCGCAGATTATCGGGAGATTGACGGTTCTCTCCGTAAGAGGCGGTATATCGGTAATAAGATCCAGCTCACTGATCAGCTGCCCCTCCTTTTCAACCGTAACAGAGCAGTCAAAATCCGAGGTGGGCGTAAACAGGAATTTATTCTTTATAATGGCTTTTTTCCCGTCAATTGTGATCTTTATTCCCTGATAATTATACTTTACAGCCTGAACCTTTCCTGCATAGGGTCTTCTGTCACCGCTTAATATGCCGTTTGCGGAAAAGTCATAATCTGTGGGACGCTCGCCGCAGTCTCCGCCGTATGCCTGATACTCTTCACCATAGCGGTTCCTTTTCCTTATGGTCTGATCAACAAAATCCCAGATAAAACCGCCCTGATAGCGTTCGTTTCTCTCGGAAAGTTCAATGTATTTCTGCATACCGCCCTGGGAATTTCCCATGGAATGCACATATTCGCAAAGTATAAAGGGCTTGTCGGCATGCTCCGGAGCATTGATGAACCTTTCGCACTCCGCTGCCGGGGGATACATGCGGGAATACATATCCGTCATGCCTGGATAACGGTTGTCCGGATCCCAGTCCCCTCCCTCGTAGTGTACCAGTCTGTCATGATCCTTTGCCCGGAAGGAATCCGCCATATCCTGTATCACGTTTCCGCTGTAGGACTCATTTCCGCAGGACCAGATAAGGATGGAGGGATGGTTTTTACCCCTCTGATAGGTGGAATTCACCCGGTCAAGAAGCATTTCCCTGCATTCGTCATGATCCCCGGGGATCAGTTCCTCAAGGCTTATCTTTCCCCTTGCCATCATGTCCCAGGAGCCGTGGGTTTCCATATTGTTTTCGGCGATCATGTATATACCGTAAATATCACAGAGCCTGTATATCGGATGTGCGTCAGGGTAATGACATGTCCGTACAGCATTGATATTGTTCTGTTTCATAAAGAGAATGTCGGACAATACTTCATCATAGTCCGGCACCCTGCCCTTGTCGCAGGAGAACTCATGACGGTTCACGCCGTTAAATACTATACGCTTTCCGTTAAGCTTCATCAGGCCGTCTTTCATTTCAAAACGTCTGAAGCCCACCTTTTCGGTGATATATTCGCATGTTTCCCCGTTATCCTTCTTTACTGTCAAAACAAGGTCATAGAGATTGGGATATTCTGCGCTCCAGAGATCCGGCCTGTCCACCTTTTCCTTGATCACGGTGTTCTTTTCCGCTGCCTTCTCCCCGGACAAAATGACACTGCCGTTCCTTAAAAGCTGATATTCTATGCTGCCGCCCTTCTTTCCCATGTCCAGGGTTACCTCAAGGGTGCCCTTCTTAAAGCTGCTGTCGGGAAGGGCTCGGATCTTTACGTCCTCCACATGTACTTCCGGCACGGTATAGAGAAATACTTCCCTGAAAATCCCGCTGAAGCGGTAGAAATCCTGATCCTCATACCAGCTTCCGGAGGTCCATTTGAAAACCTGTACCGCCAGCCTGTTTTCACCTTTTTTAATATAGGGAGTAAGGTCAAAGGAGGATTCCGTAAAGCTGTCCTCACTGTAGCCTATGTATTCACCGTTCAGCCACAGGGCAAAGCCGGATTCCACACCTTCAAAGCAGATGCGCACCTCCTGGCCCTTCCATTCCTCCGGACAGGTAAAATACGTGACATAGCTTCCCACGGGATTATAGAGCTCCGGGATCTCTCCGGGTTTTATATCCTCCACTCCGTCCCAGGGGTACTGGGTATTAACGTATGCCGGGGTATCATAGCCCTGCATCTGAATATGGGAAGGAACACTGATATCATCCCAGCCCCGCTCATCATAGCTGTCCTCATAAAACCCGGGAATGGCGGAAGCATAATTTTTAGCGTAATGGAATTTCCAGAAACCGTTTAAGCTTTTCCTTAAAGAGGAGCTGCCGTATTCCGCCTCTGTTTCGTCCTTAAATGCCACATGATCGGAATGGGCCGGAAGGACGTTAACCTTGAATATCCGGGTATCTTTAACTATACCGTAGTCGAAGGCTGCGGTCTGTCTGTTATTTTTCACTGTTTTTTCTCCTAATTTGTACAAACGAATAATTGCTTCGCATTTATTACATACTCGCAAAAACAGGCTTATTTTTGCTCGTTGACAAACGAATAATTGCTTCGCATTTATTCGTTTGTCATTTGACGGCTCCGGTGATACCTTCTGCAAACTGCTTCTGGAGTATGAAGAACACGATCATGGTGGGCAGTGAGCAGAACAATACGCCTGTCATAAGCATTCCGTAATCAATAGTGTAGCCGCTGGCCAGATTTGCGATCAGCATCGGCATGGTCTGAGCCCGGTTATCTGTCATTACGACTCTGGGCCACAGATAAGCGTTCCAGGAATTCATAAATGTGATAACTGCCGCAGCAGCGTAGGTGGACTTCATTACAGGCATATACATCCTGAAAAAGATCATAAGCTCACTTAATCCGTCGATTCTGGCAGCCTCCATGATATCCGGCGGGAAATTCCTGGAATTCTGCCTGAACATCATTATCATGAAAGGAGTAGAGATACCGGGGAGCACAAAGCCCCATACCGTATTTAAGAAATGCATCTTACTCATCATGGTAAAGAGGGGGATCATGGTTGCCACTCCCGGGATCATCATAGCCATAAGAAGCACCCCGAAAAGAATATCCTTACCCTTGTCATGGTAAAGCTCAAAACCGAAGCCCGCCAGGGAACAGATGAAAATGCAGAGCACAGTCTGTACCACGGAATATATAAATGAGTTTCCGAAGGATTTCCAAAGGTTCGAGCTGTTAAGCAGATTGTTGAAGTTCTCCAAAAAATATGTGCCGAACCATATTTTTCCCCGGGATACATCCACAGTCTGGTTAGTGGCCGCCGTGATCATCCAGAATAAGGGGAACACGGAAAAGATGGACACTATAATAAGAAAAATATATGTGGGAATAAGCCTTTTCTGGGTTGTGCTAATGCTCTTTTTATCAGTCACGTGTATCACCTACTTTCAGGTTGATGGCCGCAAGTACAGCCACAAGGATAAATACGAAGAATGACATTGCGGAGGCGTAACCGAAGTTAGCTACACCCACTCCGAAGGAATTATTGTAAATGTAATGAGACATTGTAATGGTGGTATTTGCAGGACCTCCGTTGGTAAGGTTCACGGATTCGTCGAAGAGCTGCAATGTACCGTTTATTGACATTATAAAGGTCATGATGATGACGGGCCTTAAAAGTGGTACTGTTATGTGCCAGAAGGTCTTCCAGCCGTTGGCTCCGTCGATCTTTGCTGCCTCATATACAGAGTATTCAATGTTCTGTAAGCCGGCCAGATAGAACACCATATTATATCCCGTCCATCTCCATATAAGAGCGATAATTATGACCAGACGGGCAGTTCCTGTCTGTCCCAGCCAGTTGATATTTTCCGAAATGATACCAAGATTGGTGAGAATTATGTTTATAAGGCCCTGTGTCGCAAAAATAGTCCTGAAAATAAGGGCATAGGAAACCAGCGATACAGCACAGGGAAGAAATACACAGGTACGGAATAATCCGCGGAATTTCAGGTCCTTGTTGTTTAAGAGCTGTGCCAGAAGTATGGCCAGTATCAGCATTATGGGCACCTGGATTATGAGATATAAGAAGGTGTTTCCGACGGATCTCATGAACATCTTGTCCTGGAACATCCTCTGGTAGTTGAATATGATGGGTTCAGCCCACTTTAGATTGGCGCTGGAACCGGTCTTGAATGATGTCATGAGCGCCTGTACCATGGGGTAAAAGCTCATTACTATGATCATTACCGAAGCAAGTACAAGAAAGCCCCAGCCCGCAGCCCTCTGTTTTGCAAGCAGGCTCATACTTTTCTTTTTTTCCATCAGCGTACTCCTTTTTTATACTTCCTCACAGGATCTAAGGGATCCCGGTCATTTCCTGTTTTTAGAATAAAGGGGATCGGCAGAACCGATCCCCGTTTTTAGTGACAATCTGCTTTTTTAGTTGCCCATGGTGAAGTTTACCTGTTCCTCAGCAGCCTTAAGCTCTGTATCAAGATCTGAACCGTTGATCACGTTTGTGATAGCTGCGCCGATCTGTGTACGTGCATCGTAGTGGTGATCATTCTGCTCAACAACAGGAACATTTGCGCCCATTGCAACGATGTTTGTGTAAATAGGCTGTCCGTTAAAGAACTCTACGCCTTCCTGGTAAACATCTGACTTGGAAGCTGAGATGCAGGTGGTGATAACGCCGCCGTCACGGAGTGCGTTGTCGTATGTTTCCATGGAGCCTTCTCCGCCGCCGAAGGTGTATGCAAGGAATGCCTTTGCAAGATCGGGCTTCTTGCAGTTAGCTGTTATGTAGAGAGAAGAACCTCCGTTAGCTGCATAGCCTTCTTTTCCGGTAAGTGTAGGAGAAGTGGTGATCTCCCATTTTCCGCTGTTTTCCTTAACCTGCTCGATTGTGGGGATGATCCAGTTTCCGTTGTAAACGCCTGCTACCTGGTCTCCGATGATGGAGGTGTCGGTGTACTCTGACCAGTCATTGCAAAGGTAGATAACTCCGTCCTGTGCGCCTGTGATGATAACCTGAAGGATCTGCTTTAAGGTATCATTGTTTACGAAGTTGGGCTTTCCGTCCTTCCACTGTGACTGTCCTTCGGCCTGCATCATCATGTAGGGAAGGTCATCTCCGTTGTGGTCCATGGAAACCAGATACTTGCCGGTCTTTTCCTTAACCTCGCGGCCGATCTCAAGCCAGCGGTCCCAGGTGATGCCTGTTACATCATCAAGGGTGTAGCCGCACTGCTCAAGGATGTCTGTACGATATGCAAATACGCTTGTTCCGTTATCAACAGGTGCTCCGTAGTGCTTGCCGGCGATGGTGGAGTATGAAAGCTTTTCTGCTCCGAAATCATCCCAGTTAATGCCTGCGCCCTCAAGATCCTGCCATGCATCGGGATAATCGTTTACATAGCTCTGAATGTAGTGATCCTGGAAAAGCACGATGTCGGGAAGCTGGCTGTAATCACCTGATGAAGCTGCAAGGGTGATGGCATTCTCAACGTCTGATGAAGCGGACTGCTCAACGATATTAAGCTTGAACTCGGAGTCAACCTTCTTATAAGCTGCCTCTGCTGCCTTAAGAGCGGGGATATTGAAGTTTGCATCCCATGCATAAACTGAAAGCTCATGATCTCCCTCTGCGGAAACATTAGCTGCTGCCTCGTCCTTTGCTCCGCTGTCAGCAGTTGCTGCTGCTCCGCTGTCAGCAGTTGCTGCTGCTCCGCTGTCGGCTGCAGGCGCTGTGTCACCGCCGCCGCAGGCTGAAAGTGTAACTACCATTGCTGTTGCAAGAAGTACGGAAATTATTTTATTCCTCATTTTTTTCCTCCCATGGATATTTGGCATTTATGCCGTCGATTTGCCGTATGAAACGGCGTTCCTCTGTTTGTATATAAAATGATAACAGCAAGTCTGAATTAAATGTTAACGTAAAAAAGCAGAAAATGTGCAAATTCGACTTTTTTATATGGCCAGAACGTCGTTTTTGCCAAATTCCGCTTTTTCTTTTTGTCACTTTTAAATAAACTCTGTATTTTTTCTTATTCTATCCCTTCGATCTTCCACTCTCCGTTCTCGAGATAGGCGTCCCAGCCCTTTTTTGCGGTGATCTTGAAGTCCGAAATATTTAAGCCCCCCTCTTCCTTTTCCCTGTGCTTCCATTTTAAGGGGGTAAGGCCCGTCAGCGCCCGGAAATTCCTGTTAAAGCTGGACTGCGTCTGAAAACCTACCTTCCTTCCCACGTCCGCCATCATCATATTGCCCTTTTTTATCAGGTCACAGGCCTTCCTGATCCGCACCATGTTCACATAGTCCAGGGGCTTCATATTGGTGATCTCCTCAAACTGCCTCCGGAAATGGCTCTCAGAAAGTCCGCACTCATCTGCAATATCCGGGATACGGATATCCCCGGAATAATTATCTTCTATATATTTTATGGCCTTGTCCAGGGAGTGGTCATAGGTGATATTCTTTAATCCGGTCTCCTTTTCCTCGTCAAGCCTTAAAATCTCGATAACTAAGGATCTGAGCAGCCCCTTAAGACTTTCCTTATAATAAGGAAACTGATTCCTGCACTCCTCTATCATCCTTCTTATTATAGTGGCGCAGTTCCGGTGGTTCTTAAAGCTTTTCAGGGTTCCTCTCTTATTTACTATCCTGATAAGCTCCTCCGCCGAAAGACTGCCTCCCTCCATCTCATTTCTGATATAATTATCCAGATCGATAAAGAGATATTCCCATTTGCAGATGTTTCCCTCGTCGCTTTCAGTGGTATGGGGGATATTCGAGGGTATGATCGTGAACATTTCATCGCCGTACCGGTAATTCCGGTCAGAGATAATGAGATCCCCGCTGCCGTGATAGCAATATCCCACCTCCAGATAATTATGGAAGTGAAGCATGCCCTTGTATTCCACGCCATATTCTCTTTCCCAGCCTTTTCCTATCTCAGGAAGTATATAATCACCGGCGGGAATTTCATAATATCTGAATTCAATTTTTTTCTTCATAATCTGTCCCTCTTGTGGTATACTATATCAGACGAGGAAAAAAAAGAACAGAGTAATATCCGGGCTTCTGCCTTGGAAATACTGCTTTTGCAATTATTCTGTCGGCGGACCGCCGGACATTAAAAGATATCTGGGAAGAGAGTATTTAAAAATGGTTTACACATGCAAGAAATGTTTATTTATGTTTGACAGAGTCGGGTTTGTGGAAAGGTGTCCCGACTGCGGAAGTGAAAATTTCAGACCTGCTTCAAAAGAAGAAAAGGTTGAATTTGAGAATTATCAGAAGGAATTTAATAAGAAGAGCGAGGATCGCCTGGCCTGAACAGAAGATCAGGCCGGTTTTCCTTTGTCCAGCTCGGGCATGAGTTCTGATTTTATGATCTGCATCATGGAATCCAGATCTTCAAGCTCCTTTTTTGAAAATCTTTTTTTACATCTTTCTACCACTGTATTGATATATTCCTGGCTTATACGGTAATATTTCATATACTTTTCGGTGGGATACAGATGATATTCCCTTTTGTCATTTTCTGACTGTTTCTTTTCTATATAGCCTTTTTTAACGAGGCTGTTCACTTTGTATGCCGCATTGGGGCTGGAGATCCCCATTAAATGGGCAAATTCCGACACAGTGGGCTCCCCCAGGTATTTTATGCACTCCATGGAAAAGGATTCCACCGCCGTAAGGGTGGCCTCCTTTGTCTCAAATTTGGAATATATCTGCATATAAAAATACACCCTCAGCGCACTGTACAGATCGTTCATAGATTTACTAAGCATACCTCAAACTTACTCCACTACTGCGAAAGTCAGCTCTGCCCGGCAGGCCAGGGCCCCGTTCACCCTTGCCTCTGCCTTTCCCGTTCCCACGGGGCCTTTCTGCTCCGTTATCTCACAGGAGAGCTCCAGCACGTCACCCGGAACCACCTGTTTCTTAAACCTGGCGTTCTTTATTCCGCCGAAAAAGGCGAGCTTGCCCTTGTTTTCCGGAAGAGCCAGGATGGCCACCGCCCCTGTCTGGGCCAGTGCCTCGATTATCAGCACCCCTGGCATAACAGGATGACCGGGAAAATGCCCCTGGAAAAACTCCTCATTCATGGTGACACATTTTATTCCCTTAGCCCACTGTCCCGGCTCATAGTCCTCTATCCTGTCTATCAGCGCAAAGGGATATCTGTGGGGAAGTATCTCCGCGATCTCCTGTGCGTTCAGTGTATTAGGCTTTCTCTCTGTATTATTATCAGTCATGATCTCTCCTATGCTTTCTTAAAGATAAGGCATGCGTTATGTCCGCCAAAACCCAGACTGTTGCTCAGTACATATTTTAGGTCTGCTTTCCGTCCCGTTCCGGGAACATAATCCAGATCGCACACGGGATCCGCCGTCTTTAATCCCACTGTCGGCGGAATAAAGCCGTTAAGCAGGGCCTGTACGCAAAATACCGCTTCCACTCCGCCGGCTCCTCCCAGAAGATGGCCTGTCATGGACTTGGTGCTGGAGACCGCGGGAATTTTTCCGCAGTCCTTAAATACCGCTTTTATGGCCTTTGTTTCCCCCTCATCATTTAAATGGGTGGATGTACCGTGGGCATTGATATAATCTATATCCTCAGGAGTGATCCCTGCGTCTTTTATGGCAAGCTCCATGCAGCGCGCTCCTCCTTCCCCGTCGGGTGAGGGAGCAGTCATGTGGTAGGCATCACAGTTTGCGCCGTATCCAACTATTTCCGCTAAAATTTTCGCGCCCCGTTTTTTAGCGTGCTCTTCCTCTTCAAGAACCAGTATCCCGGCACCTTCTCCCATAACAAATCCGTTTCTCTCCGCATCAAAGGGAATGCTTGCCCTGTCAGGATCCGTAGAGTGGGAAAGGGCTCTCATGCTCGCAAAGCCTCCAAGAGCCACGGTACTTATGGCTCCCTCAGCGCCTCCGCAGACCATCACGTCCTCATAACCGTCCCGTATCCTGTGGAAAGCGTCTCCTATGGCATTGCTGCCCCCTGCACAGGCTGTTACGGGACAGGTACACATACCCCTTAAGCCATATCTTATGGCCACATTCGCAGCCGCCATATTGGCTATGGTCATGGGAATATAGTGGGGATTTACCCGCTCAAAACCCCGCTCAAGCCCTCTGTCATGCTCCTGCTCCGTAAGTCCGATGCCGCCTATTCCGCTGGAAATAATGGCACCGGCCCTTTCATCCGGGTTTTCCTTTGAAAGATCAAGGCCGCTCATGGTCACTGCCTCATCCGCCGCATACAGCGCATACTGGGCAAAAAGATCCATGGTTCTTGCCTCTTTTTTACCGAATTTACCGGCAAAATCGAGATTTTTCACCTCTCCCGCAAGCTTTACCGTAAAATCCGAGGTATCAAATCTTGTGATTTTATCTATACCGTGTTTTCCCTTAAGAATGGCGTCCCAGCTCTCATCGGCGCTGTTTCCTATGGGATTTACCGTTCCTATTCCAGTTACAACTACTTTTCTCTTTTCCATTTTTAGTCGATACCGCTCCCTTCTGTTATAAGCAGTCTTCGTTTCCGGGTCTTACGCGCCCATGCCTCCGTCAATTCCGATAACCTGCCCCGTGATATAGGAGGCCTCCTCGGATGCCAGAAATGCAGCCAGCGCCCCTACTTCCTCAGGACGTCCGGCCCGGCGCAACGGAATGGCTTTAAGTGTTGCCTCCAGAGCCTTTTCACTCATGGCCTTTGTCATATCTGTATCTATATATCCTGGAGCAATGGCGTTAACCGTGATCTTCCTGCTGGCAAGCTCCTTCGCCAGGCTCTTTGTAAGGCCTATAACTGCGGCTTTGCTGGCGGAATAATTTACCTGGCCCGCATTTCCCCTGAGCCCCACAATACTTGCCATATTTATTATCCTGCCAAAGCGCCTCTTCATCATATACTTTGCGGCTTCCCTGCAGCAGAAAAAGGTGCCCTTCAGATTGATATCCAATACCGACTGGAAATCCTCTGTTTTCATGTTAAGGATAAGCCCGTCCTTTGTGATACCCGCGTTATTTACAAGGATATCCAGGTGTCCCAGTTTTTCCTCCGCCGACTGTATGAGCTTTATGGCGCTGCTCTCATCCGAGACATCAGTCTGCTCTATAAAAACCGGCAGATCCATGTCATCTGCGGTAGCGCAGAGCATGGCGGCTTCCTCTGCCGCATCAATATTCCCGGAGTAGTTGATCATCACGGGATGTCCCGCTTTCGCCAGTGCCACTGCGATGGCTCTGCCAATACCTCTGCTGCCGCCCGTCACCAGGGCACATCTCTTTTCTTCCATATATCTTCCTTTCCGGCCGCTGCTTTAATCCGTGCCATAAGCCGTCTTCCGCTGTCCTTATAACTCCTCAGCCAGCTTTTCCACGTCTTCCGCTGTTTCCACGTTAAAGATCCTGTAATCCTCTTTTTCCAGGGCTTTTGCGGTCTTTTTTACAAATCCCGAAAGCGCTTTTCCGGGACCAATCTCCACAAAGGTATCCGTCCCCAGTTCAAAAAGCCGTCTTAAAGTATCTTCCATCTTTACGCTGCGCTGAACCTGAAGCTTAAGAAGCTCTTCAATGCTGTCATTTTCACTCTTTTCATGTCCCAGATAATTAAAGAGCACAGGGATCTCCATCTCCCCGAAGGTAATACCCTTAAAATATTCCTTTAACTTTTCTCCCGCCGGTGCCATTATGCTGGTGTGGAAGGGGCCGCTTACCTTAAGCTCCAGGCACCGCCTTGCCCCCGCTTCACTGCATAGCGCCGCTGCCGCATCTACTGCTGCCTTCTCACCGCCTATTACGGTCTGTCCGGGACAGTTTAAATTACATATCTGCACTATTCCCTTTTCCCCGGCCTTTTCGCAGCACTCTTCTATCTTTTCAACAGGAAGTGAAAGGACTGCGGTCATTCCGCAGTCAATACCTTTAGAACACTCCGCCATGACCTTTCCCCTGTATGCTACAGTCTCCACCGCTGTTTTCGCGTCAAATACACCCGCAAGGGAAAGGGCGGAATACTCTCCCAGGGAAAGACCCGCTGCGTAGTCCGGCTTTTTTATCCCCAGCTCCTTAAAAACACTGTTTACACCCACTGCAAAGGCTGTCATACAGGGCTGTGTATACACGGTTTCGTTTATCACGCCCTCCGGATCCTCAAAACACACCTTTTTTAAATCAAAGGAAAGCTCTGCTGCGTCAAAGGCCTCCCGGAAGGAAGCGAATTTTTCATAAAAGTCCCTGCCCATTCCGGCCTTCTGGCTGCCCTGTCCCGCATATAGAAACGCTGTTTTCATAGCATCATCCTCCGCAAATACCGCTGAAAATCTCCCTTAAGCTCCTAAGCTCCTTCACCTGTCCGCAGGTCTGGCCTGCCATCAGGCTTCCGTTATCCGTATCACCGTCAAATACAGCCTTTCTTAAGGATCCCAGGGTGAATTTCTCAAGCTCGTCAACAGTGGCACCGTTCTTTTCTTCCTTGATGTACTGCCGGGACATCTTGTTTTTAAGTATTCTTACCGGTACACCCGCAATGCGCCCGGTAACCACCGTGTCACTGCCTTTGGCCTTTACTATGGCCTTTTTATAATTCTCATGGATGGGACACTCAAAGCTCCCCAGAAGACAGGTTCCCACCTGCACCCCTATGGCACCAAGAGCGAGAGCCGCCTTAAACTGGCGGTTGTCCGCAATCCCGCCTGCCGCGATCACCGGGATATTTACCGCGTCACAGACCTGGGGCACCAGCGTCATTGTTGTCATCTCACCCACATGTCCGCCGCTTTCCGTACCCTCGGCGATAACCGCATCGGCACCGAGGCCCTCCAGATGCTTTGCAAGGATGGGTGCCGCCACCACAGGGATAACCGTAATACCTGCGGCTTTCCATGCATCCATATATTTTCCCGGATTACCGGCTCCCGTGGTAACCACCTTTATTCCCTCATCTATCACCGTCTGAGCCAGGTTATCAACATCCGGATTCATAAGCATGATATTTACCCCGAAGGGCTTATCCGTCTTTTCCCGGCATGCTGCGATTTCCTTTTTTAGAGCCGCCGCGTCCATGCCCCCTACCCCGATAAGCCCGAAGGCTCCGGCATTTGAGCAGTCCGCCGCAAAGCTTCCCGTTGCTATATTTGCCATTCCCCCCTGGATAACCGGAAATTCCGTTCCCAGGATCTCATTCAGCATTTTCATAATATTCTGATGCCGTCCTTTCATACTGTACCGGCTGCGCAATTCTTCGCTTCCCTTTTTAGGGATATCCGGCTTAATAACTTTACGCTTCTTTTCCGTTGAATTTCAGCATCGCCCCTGCCATTGTAAGGCCGCCGCCGAAACCCACCAGCATAAGAGTTTCTCCGCTCTTTATCATGCCCTTTTCCCACATCTCATTCATGGCAGTGGGTACGGAGGCCGCGCTGGTATTACCGAAGCGTTCCATGTTTTTATAGAATTTTTCCTCCGGAGCACCGTATTTCTTCACCACATGGTCTATGATTCTGGCATTTGCCTGATGACAGATGCAGTGATCCACATCCTCCATAGTCTTTCCGCTCTTCTCAAAGATAGAATTGATCACCTTGGGTATGGCTGAAACCGCAAACCGGAAAACCGCTTTACCGTCCATATGAACCGTGGAGCGCTCAGCACCCACGCCCTCTATAAAGATCTCAAGCCCTCCCTTTGCTCCGAGATAGCTTTCATAGGGCGCATCCTGTTCCACTCTGATGACCGCTGCCCCGGCTCCGTCTCCGAAAAGCACACAGGTGCTGCGGTCCTCCATATCCAGAACCTTGGTCAGCTCCTCAACCCCTATGACAAGGCCGTATTTACGCTCTCCGGCGCACAAAAGTCCCCGGGCCACCTCCAGACCGTAGATAAAGCCGGCACAGGCCGCATTGATGTCCAGCACCGGAATATCCTCCGGCAGCTCCAGCGCCTTCTGTATAAGACAGGCCGTACTGGGAGATGCGTATTTTGCGGTAACAGTTCCGCATATCACACAACCCAGTTCATTTTTATCAATTCCCGACCGGGAGAGTGCCTGTTCTGCCGCCGCAATTGCAAGGCTTAAATTGTCTTCCCCTTCGGCACAGAAACGTCTTTCATGTATTCCGGTCCTCGTAAATATCCACTCGTCACTGGTATCCACAAGCTTTGCCATGTCCTCATTTGTCATGACACGGGACGGCAGTCCGGCGCCGGTGGATATTATCGTTATTCCTTCCATTTATAATCCTCTGAATTTATTTCTTCTGTCTCTTAAGAGCTCATCACCGGTCATGGACATGAGCTCCGAAAGCGTCTTCTCAATGGCCATATCCATACTGCCGTACAGCCGTTTCGGATTTTCCTGACCTCCTCCCAGAGGCTCCGGTATCACCTCGTCCGCCACGCCTGCCTTTTTGATGTCATCTGCAGTAAGCTTCATGATATCGCAGGCTTCACCGTGTCTCGAGGAATCCTTCCACAGAATGCTTGCAAAGCCTTCCGGGCTCAACACCGAATAAACCGCGTATTCCAGCATAAGCAGCCTGTTGCATACTCCGATGGCCAGCGCGCCGCCGGAGCTTCCTTCCCCTGTTACTATGGAGATCACCGGTACATGATATCCGGACATCCTCGCCATGTTTCTTGCAATGGCCTCACCCTGCCCGTGCTCCTCCGCATCTATTCCGGGAAAGGCGCCGGGGGTATCGATAAAGGTGATTATCGGCCTGCCGAATTTCTCGGCCTGATCCATTATCCGCAGGGCCTTTCTGTAGCCCTCGGGCTTTGCCATTCCGAAATTGTATGCCACGTTTTCCTCGGCGGTATGGCCCTTTCTGTGTCCCAAAACACTTACCGGGATCCCGTGAAACCGGGCAATTCCCCCATAGATCGCAGGATCGTCATCATAGAGATGATCCCCCTTCTGTTCAAAAAAGTCCGTAAAAAGCGCCTTTATGAAATCATCAATATGTGGCCTGTCTATCTTTCTCGCCAGGAAAACCTTGTCCTCCGCCGTAAGATTGATACAGGGCCGGAGGGCTCTTGCCTTTTCCATGTAGAGATTCTGCATCTCCCTGTCATTATCCGGCACGCCTTTCTCTTTGAGACTGTCTATCTTTTTCCCTATACGTTCCGCATTAAGGAGTGATTCCCTTATCATTTCAGTTCAATACCGTCCTTTGTTTCATTGCTGTTTAAATCAGAAGCCGTGTCATCTGCTTCATCTCTCCTTCCGGAATCCAGATGGAGCTTTAAGATATCATAAAGCACATCCTTCATTTCCTGCCTGCGTACTATCCTGTCCACAAAGCCGTGTTTATGGAGATATTCCGCTCTCTGGAAACCCTTGGGCAGCTTTACCCCGATGGTCTGTTCAATGACCCTGGGTCCCGCAAAGCCAATAAGGGCTCCCGGCTCCGCCAGAGTAATGTCTCCCAGCGTTGCGAAGCTGGCAGTCACGCCTCCGGTGGTGGGGTGGGTCAGATAGCTGATGTACAGGCCGCCCTTATCGGAAAATTCCTGGATAGCAGAGCTGGTCTTTGCCATCTGCATAAGGGAGTGTATTCCCTCCTGCATCCTTGCTCCTCCGCTGGCGGCAAAAATGATGAGCGGCAGCTTTTCCCTTCCGGCAGCTTCAATGGCTCTGGTGACCTTTTCACCCACAACACTGCTCATGCTTCCCATAAAAAACCGGGTGTCCAGCACTACTGCCACAACCCGTATCCCGTTTATCCTTCCGTATGCAGTTACAGCAGATTCCCTAAGCCCGGTCTTTTTTTCCAGTCTCTTTGTCTTTTCCGAATATCCGGGAAAATTAAGGGGATCCCCGGCGGACAGGTCACTGTTAAAATCCTGCCTGCTGCCGGGATCAAAAACCGCCCTGAGCCTGGCATCCGCCGTCATGGGCTGGTATTTTCCGCAGAAAATACCGCCCTGAGCCTGGCATCCGCCGTCATGGGCTGGTATTTTCCGCAGAAA
>CAMJPM010000024.1 GCA_946407725.1 uncultured Lachnospiraceae bacterium | reverse complement strand
GAAGGATCTGACAAGTATGTTGTTGATGCAGGAACCTGCATTGACTGCGGTGCATGTGAAGGTGCCTGCCCTACCGGCGCAATCAAGGCTGAATAAACGAAAACGAAAAATATGCATAAAAACTAGCCCCCTGCTTTAAGCAGGGGGCTTTTTTACTCTGGGGCACGGGACGTTTTTCACAGAAAGTTCACAAAATTTGTTAGCACTCATACTTGACGAGTGCTAACAATAGTGGTATAACATAGTCGTAAACAAAAACAATACCCTTTGAAACAGGACGGATAATAAAAAGGAGGCTTCACTATGTTATTACCTAGAATTTTTAACGACAACTTCACAGACGACATTATCAATGATTTCTTTGATGTTCCCGTAACCTTTAAGCATGTTTGGAACCCGGGTATTTCTTCTCCGGTAAATATGATGCAGACGGATGTTAAGGAAAGCGACAAGGGCTTTGAGCTGGATATTTCTCTTCCGGGCTTCAGGAAAGAGGATATTAAGGCTGAGCTGAAGGAAGGCTACCTTACCATCAATGCCAGTCATGAAGAGGTAAAGGACGAGAAAGAGGAAGGAGAGTACATAAGGAAGGAACGCTACACCGGACATTGCAGCAGGAGCTTTTATGTAGGTGAGGAGATCACTGAGAACGATATCCGGGCCAGATTTGAGAACGGTGTTCTGACACTTAACATCCCGAAGAAAGAGCCTGAAAAGAAGGTTGAGGAGAAAAAACTGATCGCCATCGAGGGTTGATGGCGCAGTTAACGCAATTAAAATATGATGAATATTATTTAAGATTCTCTGAATTCCATGGATTTCCTTTGAGATCTGTGATAATATACCGAAAAATACAGATCCGGAGTATGATATTACTGAATGATCCGGATCGTAAATGTTATAACCCGCGGATGTTAAAAAAATAATACAGATTAAAAAAGGAATGGTGAATAAAGATGAAAAGGTCAGGATTATCTAAAGTAGCAATGCTCATTGTTTCGGCTTCATTACTGGCAGCCTCCCTTACAGGCTGCAGAATGAACCTGCCGGACACCTCGGGAATAGGTCCCGATGCCAAAAAAGAGGCAGATGGTGACGGCGATGATACGGAACTCGTATTTGAGGATGACGATGCGGAATCCAATCAGGACGTTACGGCAGGAACCCTGGAAGACGGAAGCTACAGTCTTTCAGCATTCATTAACGACCAGACCTACGTGTATGTAGACGCTCCCGAAGTGGTATTAAAGGAAAAGGAGCCCAAAAAGCCGGTTGACGTTAAGGACAAGGACGGAGATATGAGCAAGGCAAGGCTTGCATATCTTACGGCATATTATGAAGGTGATGAGACTTCCGCAAAGGAAGATCTGGAAGATTATGAAATCGGAACCCTTACCGACGGACAGAAGAAGGCAATAAAGGCCCTGTATCCCGAACTCGGAAAGATCTTCGCCCAGTTCAATATCACCACCTATGATATGACTGCCCCTACCGATGCGGATGAGGATTTTGTGGAATATGATGTATATTCCGCTGACAATGAACCATTCCTTATAGACCTTACATTTGAAGGGGATGCCATAACTGACGTAACCATCTCATATGACGGGGAACTTGAATAAGTAAAAATTTTAAGAGACAGCCGGAGGAGCCCATCAGTTTCTCCGGCTGTCTTTTTGTATCAAAAAAGATTTCTTTGATTGTTTTAATCAAAAATTATTTTTTGCGGTAAAACGTCCAGCGGACGTTTTACGGGCACGTTTTGACCGACAGTGTCGGTCAGTGCCCCGGACGTGCGGTGTGGGGGATTCTGAATAGTTTTCATAAAAATGTGTTATAATAGCTGTCATGAAGAAAAATAATAAAGACGGAGCGGGAGGACTGCTGTTCTATGCGGTCTTCGTGACATTTATATCCGCTGCACTCCTTGTAGTGGCCCTGTTTTTTGCTTTCAGGGAAAATGAAACAGAGGAAAAGCTTTCTGAAAATAATACTGTGATCCGGGCTGAGACAGAGGATTCGGGAGCCCTTTTCAGATTAAAGCTCAAGGAAATGGCTCAGTCGGGATACTCTACCATACAGATACTGAAATACTTTTTCCCCGATGAACTGGTTCTGACAGACGAGGGAAGCTTCTATTTTTATGACATTCAGGAGAAGCTGAAGAAAAACAGTTATAAGAACGGGGAATTCAGGAAAAACGAAGACGGTACCCTGGATTATATTGAGGACGGAGAGATAAAGGGGATAAAAGGCATAGATATCTCCAAATATAATGGAACAGTGGACTGGGAAAAGGTCTACAGCTCCGGCGTGAGGTTTGCCTATATCAGGGCCGGTATAAGAGGATACGGTTCAGGAGCCATAGTCAAGGATGATTCCTTTGACAGCAATGTGGAAAAGGCGTCAGCCGCCGGACTTGAAACCGGTACCTACTTTTTTTCCCAGGCCATTAACGAGGAGGAAGCGCGGGAGGAAGCGGATTTTGTCCTGGAATGTATAAAGGATAAAAAAATCACCTGTCCCATAGCCTATGATCTGGAAAAAGTGGAAAACTTCGAGACAACTCCCAGAACAAAGGGCCTGAAAAAGGAACAGTATACAAAAAACGTCATAGCATTTTGTGAACGGATCAGGGAGGCGGGCTATACCCCCATAATATACGGCAATATCAAGACCTTTTTAAGGCTGACTGATATCGCTCTGTTGGAGGATTACCAGAAATGGTTTGCGGGATACATTTCCGAAGACAGTTACACCCCCTATTTTCCCTATGAGATGAGGATCTGGCAGTACAGTGAAAGCGGCTCTGTACCCGGAGTGGAAGGAAACTGTGACCTCAATCTGGCATTTTACTGATTTTTTGATGGAAAGTAACTGTTCAGAACAGTCACTTGCGGAACCGCAAGTGGAAAGATGTCCACTGGACATTTCACCTTTCGGCTCCTCGTGCGTAGCACGACTCTAATGAGCCGAATGCGCGTATCTATTCAGAATCCGGAGGGTTCTGAATAGATACGATGGAAAGGAGCGGCAGCCATGTCATATATACCGCTTAGGAAGATACCGGAATATTTCGGACTGAAAAGTGGTGACAGCGTCTGGGTGGCTTCAGATGTTAAGACACTTTTATATACCTCGCTGGAAAACGGTGAGAGCGGGGATATGAATGAGCTGATAGACGGCATCATTGATATCATAGGTCCGGAGGGCACCATTCTGATACCCACCTTTAACTGGGATTTTTGCAGCGGAAAGGCCTTTGACATAAGGAAGAGTCCCTGCAGGACAGGGGTTATCGGAAAGGTGGCGCTGAAAAGAGAGGATTTCAGACGGACCAGGCACCCGATCTACAGCTTTGCGGTGTGGGGTCATGACAGGGAAGAGCTCTGCGCCATGACAAACAAAAGCTCATTCGGAGCGGATTCTCCCTTTACCTATTGCAGGGATCATAATACCAAAAACGTGTTCATTGATGTGGAATGTCAGCATTCCTATACATTTGTCCACTATGTGGAGGAACAGGCAAAGGTCACATACAGATATCTGAAGGATTTTACGGCACCTTATATTGATTATGAGGGCAATGAGAGTATTCGTACATACTCAATGAACGTAAGGGATCTTGACAGGGATATTTTTGTCACCATCTTTCCTTTTGAGGAGGATTTCATCGCCGCAGGAGCTTCCAGAAGATATATGGTAAATGATATCCCCATGAAGACAATAGAAATGGGAAAGACTTATGACATTATATATGATGACGCGGTAAATAACAGGAGCAGAAAGATCTGTACCTATAAGGGGCAGGATGATTAAATCCATTATAAGGAAGGACGACTACAGGGCCATATATGCTTTTCTGGACAGGTTCTCCCCTCTGCCTTATGACTGCGGAAGCCTCTGCGGAGCGGTCTGCTGCGGAACACCTGAGGATAAACAGTGGGATGAAGCCATGGGAATATATCTCCTGCCCGGGGAGGACAAGCTGCATTCCAAAAATGACAGCTGGCTCATCTGGAGCGAGGAATCCACGGAGGAATATGTGTTTCCGGAATCCTGGAAGGGAAAGGTTTTTTTCGTAAAATGCAAGGATGCGCCCCAATGTCCCAGGGAAAAGCGCCCGATCCAGTGCCGCACCTTTCCGTTGAGTCCGCATTTTCTGGACGAAGGGCATCTGGTACTGATCTGGGATATGGATCCCCTGCCCTATGTATGTCCGCTCATAAGCGAAAAACGGGAATTAAACAGGGATTTTATCCTTGCCACCTTTACGGTGTGGAAACATCTGGTGCGGGATCCGCTGATACTGGATCTGGTTGAGATGAATTCCAAAGAAAGGGAAAGCTCCAGCAGGGAAATAAAGGTAGTCTATGATCCGCTGAGAACTTTTGATGTAGGTTGACATAATGTGGAGATACGAAAGGAGTACGGTTTGACAAGGGAAGAGGTGTTTGAAAAGATAACGGAGATCTTCAGGGAGGAGTTTGATGACGACTCCCTTATCATAGTGGATGAGACCAATGCGGAGGATATTGAAGACTGGGACAGTCTTGCCCATGTGGAGCTGGTCATGACCATGGAAAAGGAATTCAACATGAAATTCAATATCAAGGAAGTGGGGAAGCTTAAGAACGTAGGGGAAATGGCGGATCTCATACTGAGCAGGCTGTGACTTTAAGTAAGCCGGAGCCGGAACTTAAGTGAAAGCAGGAGCGGAGGGATCACAATGAACCATTATGAATATGAAGATTTATTGATCGGACATAAAGAACAGTTTGAAGTGACTGTCACCGATGAAATGCTGGATGTATTCAGAAATATCACCGGGGATATGAATCCCTTTCACATGGATGATGAATTTGCCAAAAGATACGGATTTACATCCCATGCGGCTTTCGGAATGCTGACAGCGTCTTTTCTGTCCACTCTGGCCGGAATGTATCTTCCAGGAGAAAAAAGCATAATACAGAATACGGAGATCAAGTTCATGAAGCCGGTATATCCCGGGGAAACCCTGATTATCAGTGGGGAAGTGGCGGAAAAAAATGATGCTTATAGGGTGATCAGGATAAAAACAGCCATGAAAAACGGCGCCGGGGAAAAGGTGCTAAGGGGTTCCATGCAGATAGGCTTTTTAACGGAGAAGGAGGATTAACTCATGGATGCAAAAAGAGAAGAGCTGCAGAAGATAATTGACAGGGCTAAAAGGATCGTTTTCTTTGGAGGTGCCGGGGTTTCCACCGAGAGCGGAATACCCGATTTCAGATCTGTTGACGGTCTCTATCACCAGAAATATGACTATCCGCCGGAGCAGATCTTAAGCCATACCTTTTTTATGAGAAAACCGGAGGAATTCTATAAATTTTACAGGGATAAGATCCTGATGGCGGGATCCGATAAAAACCCGGGACCCAACAAGGCCCATCTGAAGCTTGCCGAGCTGGAGGAAAAAGGGAAACTCACCGCAGTTGTAACCCAGAATATTGACGGTCTTCATCAGGCAGCGGGCAGTAAGACCGTATATGAGCTTCATGGAAGCATTCTCAGAAATTACTGCATGGAATGCGGTAAGTCCTTTGACCTTGATTATATGAAAAACAGCACGGATCCCGTTCCCAGATGTGACAGCTGCGGAGGGATAATAAAACCCGATGTGGTGCTGTATGAGGAGGGGCTTGACCAGGATACAATCTCCGGAGCCATAGACGCCATATCCCATGCAGATGTGCTGATAATCGGAGGCACCAGCCTTGTGGTATACCCCGCAGCCGGGCTTATCGATTATTTCAGGGGAGATTCCCTTGTACTTATCAACAAGGGCGCCACTGCCAGAGACAAACAGGCGGATCTCTGTATTTCCGACAGTATCGGGGAAGTATTGGGGGATATGGTTATCTGACGGAGCAAATACGGCAAACAGTTTGCCGTATTTGGAGATTACGAGTAAAGTGCGGGAAAATATAATAAGGGGAATGGAACATACGGGATTAAAAAAGAGATGGAGGAAATGACATGCTGAATATTGCTGAAAGAAGCAATGAAGAACTGATTACCCTTAAGCACGGAATAAATGTGTTTCATGATGCACTAGCCAGGGTCAGGGAAGGAGAGACCAGATTTCATGTTACTGATGAAAGCGGCCGTGTTCCGGATTATGATCTTGTTTATACGGCGAATATGCTTCTTTTTCCCGAGCAGGTACGTGCCCTGATCCTTAAGATGACCCAGGGCGGTGCTCTCTATATGCCATTCCTTACCTATGATGAAGAAGATACGGATAATATGTGTCTGGACTTCCTTAAGCAGTTTACGAAGATAGAGCTGGAAAATGTGGACGAATACAGCGTTGCGGTTGCCCGTACGGCTCTCAGGTATACAGATGTTCCGGTGTATTACGCGGATGAAAGGCTTGAATGGTTTCTGGAAGAGACACCGCAGCTTAATAAGACCGGGGAACTTCCGGAGGAGCCTGACAAAACAGTATTAAGGATAAACTCCGGCCCTTTTGATATGGGATATACCGTTCGCGACTGGAGTAAGCTCGGTTCAGTTGCAGCCTTTCAGAATGTGTTTTTCTGGCAGGCCTTTACTTCGGGAAAAAAGGGCGGAGCAAAGTATCTGGAGGTGATACTGTCTCAGATTTCGGGCATTGGAGCCATACTGTCGATCATGTCAATGACCTCGAATGTAGCCGCTGTAAGGGGATTGTCGGCATATCTGCAGCCCGGCTGCACCAGATATCCGGAGGAGCTTCTTTGCAGATATTTCCGCCTGAATCCAAAACCTGCGGATGCAACACCGGATAATACCATAGTTATAACCGATCTGGCGGCATTATCCACGACCTGGTTATGCTGTCAGTATCCCGCCAACTTTGATGAAAGCATACTGGAAGATGGGTTCGCAGGAGAAATGAGCGAGTATGCAGAGGCGGTCCTTGGAAATAAAAAGACCCTGGGTGTACTTGCAAGGGGAACGGATTATGTGACCAACAATCTCGGGGATGACAGGATCCACGCCAGACCGGCGCATATGATACCCGAGATCAAAAAGTGGATGCAGGAGAAGGGATATGAGAAGATCTTCCTTGCGACAGAGGATAAGGATATCTACGACGCATTCTTAAAGGAGTTTCCCGGTAAAATCACCGTTATCGCCCAGGAGAGACATACAGTGTCCGAATTGAAGGAAAAGGACACAAGCCTGATATTTGAATTTGAGAAAAAGCTGAATAAGGGCAAGGCATATAAGGATGCGCTGGAGGATACTACAGTGAATTATTTCTATGCACTGTATATCCTGTCCAAGTGTGATGCATTCATGTGCTCCGGGCAGTGCAACGGCTGGGATGTGGTGAGATCCTTTAATAAGGGTAAGTTTGAAAAGGAATATAAATTCACGGTGGGCATAGACAATGCGAAAAGCGGAAGGAATATCGGAGGAGCAATACTTTCGGGTAAATTCTTCATGTATACCGATTCCTCATTTCATGCCATCGCAGTCAGGTTTGTATTTAAGGATGATATTGATCCCGATAAGCTGCAGAAGGCGGCCGATGATGCGCTGATGGTCCATCCCTGGGCGGCATACGGAATTTACGAGGAGGACGGTTCTTTCTATTGCCAAAAGGCGACATCCCGGACAATTAAAATAAGAGAGGGAGATTATGAGGGGATGCCCGCTCTCGGCGGAGAGGGAACAGAGGGGATCATCACGAATATTTTCTTTAAAGGGAAGGAAGTGACTGTCGCAACCTTCCACGGACTTACGGACGGCAGAGGCCTTATGATGTTCGCAGATGAGATGCTTAAGGCCTATGCGTCATACTCTGACAGTGGAAGTTATATTCCTGAATTAAAAGAGAACCCCGATGTAAACGCCGAACCCTTCGAGGCGGCAAAGGAAGAATTTGAAAAGATGAAGCTTCCTGAAATGCCTGCAAAAAAAGGCGGCGGATTTATGGATAAGACACCCTTCCTTATTCAGAAGGGATTTGAAGCCGGGGATATCAAGCCCTGCCACTATTTTATCAAGGCGGATGCAGCCGGATATATGAAAGCGGCAAAGACTCTGGGAGTGCGTCCGGCGGCATTCCTTGCGGCGTCTTACGCAAAAGCGGTGGTTAAAGTAATGGGAGAACCCGGCAGGGAGATGAAGATCGCAATCCCTGTGGATTTCAGGGAGGCCCTTGGTATTCCCAACACCTTCAGGAACTGTGCCATGCCTCCGGTGATAACAGCGATCCCTCCGGAGACCCTTAAGTCAGATATAAAGGATGTGGCATTAAAGCTGCAGGCTGCCCTGGAGCAGAGAACAACGAAAGAAGCCGGTGTGACGGCAGTTAAAATGATGGCTGATATGATGGAAAAGTTTCCCAGGCTTCCCTATAAGGAAGCGGCAGGCCTTTTTGCGAATTTCAGTAACGGACCGCTATTTACCTTTAACGTTTCATATGTGCAGAGGATCACGGAAAATGAATACTCTTCACTGCTGGAGGGAGCATATTTCCTGTATCCGTCAGAGGGTTCACAGACAGTATTGATGATGATGGCTCTTCCTGGCTCTTTCTGCATTACGGTTAACCAGGGCGGGGAAACAGAAGTCTATGCTGAAGCCCTTTGCGAAGTGCTTAAAGAGAACGGCGTATCCTGCGAGGCCGGGGAGGTACTGCGCGGAAATACCGGATACATTGAAATCCGGGAGTATGAGAAGTGGGCGTAATATTTTTTGCTTGACTTAGATAGAGTTTTGATATAGAATGGCTTTTTGTGATATATCCCTTGCTCACGGGAAACGTGGGCCAAAGACCAGAAGGAGGAAAAAATGAATAAGTACGAATTGGCCGTTGTGATCAACGGCAGGCTTGAAGAGGACGCCAAAAATGCTGTCCTTGACAAGGTCAAAGCGCTTATTGAGCGTTTTGAAGGCACGATCAAAAATGTGGATGAGTGGGGCAAAAAGAGATATGCCTACGAGATCCAGAAATCAAAAGAAGGTTATTATAACTTCATCAAATTCGAGGCAGAGTCTTCAGCTCCCGCCGAGATAGAACACAGAATGCGTATAATGGATGGAGTCGTAAGGTACCTTATCGTTACCGATGATCTTCCCGAGAATACCGGCATCAAGAAGGAAGAAGCTCCCGCAGCTGAAAGCGTTGCAGAAGAAGCTGCTCCTGAAACAGCCGCAGAGGAAGAGTGATAAGACTCCGGTCAATATAGGAAAGTGAGGCAAAATATGAACGTTGTTGTTTTAGTGGGGCGCCTTACAAGAGATCCTGATATCCGTCAGTCACAGGGTGAGAGCCAGACAGTCGTAGCCCGTTATACACTGGCAGTAGACAGAAGGTTTTCCAGAAATAATGCGGAGCAGGCTGCTGATTTTATCAGCATGGTCTCATTCGGAAAGACTGCGGAATTTATTGAAAAATATGTTCATAAGGGCACGAAGCTTGTTGTCCGTGGACGGATTCAGACCGGAAGCTACACAAATAAGGACGGTCAGAAGGTTTATACCACCGATGTGGTAGGAGAGGATGTGGAATTTGCCGAGAGTAAAAAGGCCGCAGAAGGCTATGACGGCGGATCCTCCTACAGCGCTCCCCCACAGGATATGGGCGGAAACACATCCGGAGGTGTAGATGACGGATTTATCAACGTGCCGGACGGGATCAATGAAGATCTTCCGTTCGCTTGAGACAGACAGTAGTGAAATAGCAGAATAATAGGAGATGTGATTATGCCATTCAACAGAAATAATGATCGTGCAGAGCACCCAAGACGCGGGGGTATTCGCAGAAGAAGGAAGGTTTGCGTATTCTGCGGAAAAGACAGTGTAATAGATTACAAGGATGCAGTTAAGTTAAAGAAGTATATTTCCGAGAGAGGAAAGATCCTTCCCAGAAGAGTGACCGGAACATGCGCAAAGCACCAGAGAGCCATTACGGTTGCCATAAAGAGGGCAAGGCATATAGCACTGCTGCCCTATGTAGTTGAATAAGCAGACCGCTTGCAATGACAGGAACCTTTCGGGGTTCCTGTTTTTTTGACGGCATCGGGGGAGTGCGTGTATAATATTTTCTATGCAGGATAATAGTATTCTTATCAAAAACGGGCATATACTGTCCCCGGCTGACGGCCTTGATGAGACCGGGGATATACTGATAGAGAACGGTTTTGTCAGCAGAGCAGGCGGAAATATTGAATGTGGGAACGCCAAATGCCGTGTCATTGATGCCACGGGATGTTTTGTTGCGCCGGGATTTGTGGATGTACATACGCATTTCAGGGATCCGGGTCAGACGGAAAAGGAAGATATTCACTCCGGTTCTCTGGCCGCTGCGGCAGGAGGATATACTACGGTGATCCTTATGGCAAATACCATTCCGGCAGTGGATTCTCCTGAAACCTTAAGACTGGTAACAGAAAAAGCCGGAAAAGAAGAGATACATGTTCTCCAGTGCGGCACAGTTACAAAGGAGCGTAAAGGATACGCTCTTACGGATTTCAGGGCACTCATTGAAGCAGGAGCTGTGGGCTTTACGGATGACGGATCTCCCATCGAAGATGCAGCGTTGGCAGAAAGGGCCATGACAGAAGCCGCCGCCCTTAACGCTGTACTCAGCTTTCATGAAGAGGATCCCCGGTATATAGGTACTGCGGGGATAAATGAGGGTGCCGTTTCCAAAGAGATGGGCTTAAGTGGAGCAGACAGGAAAGCTGAGATACAGATGGTTGAAAGGGATCTGGCACTGGCTCTTAAAACCGGCTGCACCATAGATATCCAGCATGTAAGCGCTGCCGAAACCGTAGAATTGATACGTGATGCCAAAAGAAAGGATAAAAAAGGTCTTATCCATGCGGAAGCCACACCTAACCATTTTTCCCTGACGGAAGAGGCTGTAAGGAAATACGGCTCTCTGGCAAAGATAAATCCGCCATTAAGGACAGAAACAGACAGGCTTGCAATAATAGAGGGGTTAAAGGACGGCACCATTGATATTATTGCCACTGACCATGCGCCCCATACCGTTTCGGACAAGAATAAGGATCTTCCCGATTGTATGAGCGGGATCATAGGGCTTGAGACCGCTTTTTCACTTGGGCTTAAAAACCTGGTTAACCTTCACTATCTCACTCTTCCGGAGCTTATTACCCGGATGAGCGTGAACCCTGCGGCGCTCTACGGACTTGATACGGGACATATTCTTGAAGGTCATCCGGCGGATATTGTTATTTTCAGCACAGAGCAGGAAACTCTTTACGACAGCTTTCACGGGAAGTCAGATAATTCTCCCTTTAAGGGACAGAGGCTTCCGGGGAGGATAATACATACCATAGCGGGGGGAGGAATAGTATACTGATGTTAAGGATAATTCTTTGCATTTCTTTTGTGGTTCTTTTTCTGATACTGATGATTCCGGTGGGCTTCATTTTCTTTATCATTGGAAAGATTGATCAGCATAAAAAGGATATGGCGTCCATGTATCTTGTGAGACAGGCATTCCGGATACTCTTATTTCTTGCAGGAACGAAGCTTACAGTGATCGGGGAGGAAAAGATACCAAAGGACGGGCCTGTGCTCTATGTCGCCAACCACAGAAGCTTTTTTGACGTGGTGTCCACAGGATCAAGGGTTTTTGCACCCACCGGTTATATCGCAAAGAAGGAATTAAAGAAGGTTCCGCTCCTTAGCTGGTGGATGAAAAATATCAGATGTGAGTTTCTGGACAGAAAGGATGTCCGGCAGGGTCTGGAGATCATTATGTCCTGCATCAAAAAGGTGAAGGAAGAAAAGATATCCTATTTTATCTTTCCGGAGGGCACCAGAAATGACGGGGAAGAAGGAACGCTCCTGCCTTTTCATGAGGGAAGCTTAAAGATCGCGGAAAAGAGCGGCTGTCCCATTGTTCCTGTGGTTATTTCAAATACCCATGAGATATTAGAGGCACATTTCCCCTGTATGAGGGCAGTTGAAGCGACTGTTGAATACTGTGATCCCATTTATCCCGGGGAGCTTTCCAGGGAAGAGAAAAAACAGCTGGGACAGAAGGTACATGACATTATTCTCGACAAATTAAAGGAACACGGAACGGATCCTAAGTAAGCGCTGAAAAAAAACGGGAAAATTGAAAACAGGAAGGAGAGGCACGAAAAAAATGAACAGGGAAGATTACAGAAAATTGCAGAACGGAAGCGACATAAGAGGCATTGCCATGGAGAATGAGTGGAATGACCCCGTCACGCTGGATTATGAAGCGGTAAGCCATCTGGCAGCTGCTTTCACGGTCTGGCTGGAGGAGAAAAGCGGTAAAAAGCCTGTGAGGATAGCCGTTGGAAGGGATTCCCGCCTTACCGGGGAAGCTCTCTCCAAAGCGGTCTTTGACGGCATCAGCTCCGGGGGAGGGATCCCCTATTATACCGGGCTTTCCAGTACACCGGCCATGTTCATGTCAACAGTTCTTTCGGATGATCCCTTTGATGGCAGCATCATGATAACGGCAAGCCATCTTCCATATCACAGGAACGGCCTTAAATTCTTTACTCCCTCCGGAGGTCTGGAAAAAGAGGATATTAAAGCTCTCACGGAGCTGGCTCCGGACAGGGAGATTTCCGAAAAGAACGTGACCGCCCATAACTCTGATTTTATGAGTGTTTATATATCATATCTGAAGGAAAAGATATGTGACGGTGTCAATGCAAAAGATCATGACCATCCCCTTAAAGGCAGGCATATAATTGTGGATGCCGGAAACGGTGCCGGCGGCTTTTTTGCGGAAAAGGTGCTGAAAGAACTGGGAGCTGATATCAGCGGAAGTCAGTTCCTTGAACCCGACGGAAGCTTCCCGAACCATATACCAAATCCGGAAAACAAGGAGGCCGCTGAATCTGTGCGGGAGGCGACCCTGTCTGCCAAAGCGGATCTGGGTATTATTTTTGATACCGATGTGGACAGAGCGGGGGCGGTTCTTCCTGACGGCAAGGCTCTTGTGAGGAACGACCTTATAGCCATTCTCTCAGCCATAGAGATACGCGAACATCCCGGCACCACCATAGTTACGGATTCGGTGACGAGTGACGGGCTTGCGGCGTTTATCCGGGAAAAGGGCGGAGTACACAGGCGTTTTAAGCGCGGGTACAAAAATGTGATTAATGAGGCCATCAGACTGAATAATGAAGGCATTGACAGCCGCCTTGCCATAGAGACCAGCGGACACGGAGCCTTAAAGGAGAATTATTTCCTGGATGACGGAGCTTATCTCATGGTCAAGCTGCTTATTGAGCTGGGAAAGGGTCATGATCTGAAGGGCATGATAAGCACTTTGACAGAGCCCGCGGAGAGCATAGAGGTGAGGTTCCCTGTTACCGCAGAAAATATCAGTGAAAACGGGGACAGGGTGCTGAAGCTCCTTGAGGAAAAAGCACCGGAAATCCCCGGATGGAGCCTTGAGAAGGAAAACTATGAAGGGGTCAGGATCAATACCGACGGATCTCACGGAGACGGATGGTTCCTTTTAAGAAAGTCCCTGCATGAACCTATTATGCCCCTTAATATTGAAAGTGCGGTATCCGGTGGGACAAAGAAAATGGCAGAGGATCTGTTGAAGGTCTTAAATGATGCCCCGGGACTGGATCTCACTCCCCTTAAGAAAGCTATTGAGTGATTTTTGTACAAAATCAGATACAATCCTATTTTGTTGCAGATTTTACTAAAGAAACTGTTATATAATGACGATAACAGAGATGACAACGCATACATTCAGTATGCCTGTTTATCCCCTTTGTGATAAGGAAATCGCGGTAACTACAGGACAAGGATGTAAGGGATGCGCCGGAGGGGTGCAGATATCCCGGAAATGTGAGGATGATATGAGTGTATCAGGATTAGGCAGCACAGATGTGAGCAGGCTTTATGCAGATTATTCCTCTGCGGCAGCTCCGGCTAAACAGGAAAAAGCGGCAGAGACCCCCAAGGAAACAGAGGCCGCCGCTGTATATGAAAAATCCCCGGAGGCAGACAATGCCAAAGTAAAGAACGGAAATAAGAAGGTTAATTCCGCTCTTATTGCCCAGCTTAAAGCCGATCAGGAGCAGCAGATGCAGCAGCTCACTGAAATAGTCCAGAAGATGATGACCGGCCAGGGCAAGGCATTTTCCCAGGCAACAGGCAGTGATTCCATCTGGAAGTATCTGGCAAGCGGTGAGTACACTGTAGATGAGCTTGCAAAGAAAAAGGCCCAGGAGGATATCTCTGAAGACGGGTACTGGGGCGTAAAGAAAACTTCTGACAGAATACTGGATTTTGCAAAGGCTCTTTCAGGAGATGATCCCTCTAAAGCCCAGGAGCTTTTGGATGCTTTTGACAAGGGTTATAAAGCGGCTACAAAAGAGTGGGGGAAGGATCTTCCCGATATCAGTAAACAGACCTATGATGCGGTTCACAGCAAGTTTGAGGAATGGATGAAATCCGCAGAAGATGACGGGATAAAGACAGAGGCATAACAGCCGTATGATCATGTTTATAAGGCCGGGGCGGCACTGCCCCGGCTTTTGTGTGATAAGTTGCCAAGTGGCCGCCGTGATTTCACGAGCAGATATTTGGCGGCCAACAGTCAATCGGGCGGGGGTTTTTGAATATTTATGATAAATGAAAAAGCAACAGTAATCAAAAACGAAAAACTGGCCACCGGCGTATACAGCACGGTATTTAAGACAGGTATTGCCGGGCTCTGCAGGGCCGGTCAGTTTGTGATGATCGGCACAAAGTCGGATTCCAGACTCTTAAGAAGGCCGATAAGTATTTGCGGTGCAGACAGTGAAGCGGGAGAGATAAGGCTGGTATACCGTGTCGCGGGTTACGGAACAGAAGAGCTTTCCAGGGCTGAAAAGGGCGACAGCTTTGAAATACTCGGACCCTCGGGTAACGGATTTCCCGTAGATAAAGCAGAGAACAGGGAGCGGATCCTTCTCATTGCCGGAGGAATCGGAGCCCCGCCTCTCCTGTATCTTTCCCGTGCATTAAAAAAGGCGGGTACGGAAAGGGAGAGAATGACCGCAGTGCTGGGTTACAGAGGAGTGAATGCGGGTATCTTTTTGAATAAGGAGTTTGAAGAATACGCGGAGGTGGTGCTTTCCAGCGATGACGGAAGCACAGGGGTTCACGGAACTGTAATGGATGCAGTCCGGGAAAAGGAGATTTTACCCGATATTATCTACGCCTGCGGACCATTGAGGATGTTGAAGGCTGTTAAGGCGCTGGCGGCAGAAAAAGGAATCCCGGCATATATCTCCCTGGAAGAGAGGATGGCATGCGGTGTGGGAGCATGCCTTGGATGCACCGTAAAAACAAGGCATACAGATTCCCATTCCCATGTGAACAACGCGAGGATATGTACGGAAGGCCCTGTATTTGAAGCAGAGGAAGTGGAAATATGAGTGTGGATCTGTCGGTAACAATTGCAGGTACGGTTTTTAAGAATCCGGTTATGGACGCCTCCGGAACCTTTGGAAGCGGAATGGAGTACGCGGAATTTACGGATCTCAACCGCCTGGGTGCGGTGGTGACAAAGGGGGTATCAAATGTACCCTGGGAAGGAAATCCCACTCCAAGGATAGCCGAGACACCTTCCGGAATGATGAATGCCATAGGACTGCAAAATCCGGGAATAGATGTGTTTATTAAGAGGGATCTGTCTTTTCTTTCGGATTTTGATACCAATGTCATAGTGAATGTCTGCGGTCATACGGAGGAAGAGTATATTGAGGTGGTGGAAAGGCTTGCCGGGGAAAGCAGGGTACAGATGCTGGAGATAAACGTATCCTGCCCGAATGTCAGGACCGGAGGCATTGCTTTTGGCACCGATAAAAGGATGCTGGAAAGAGTAACCTCACTTGTTAAGAAAAAGGCAAAGCAGCCTGTTATCATGAAGCTTTCTCCCAATGTGACCGATATCTCCGAAATGGCAAAGGCCGCCGAAGCTGGAGGCGCAGATGCCATTTCCCTTATTAATACCCTGATGGCCATGAAGATAGATATTTATAATAGAAAGTTCGCCATAGCCAACAGGACAGGAGGTCTTTCCGGACCCGCCATAAGGCCGGTGGCAGTCAGGATGGTCTATGACGCAAGCCATGCGGTTAAGATCCCCGTGATAGGAATGGGCGGCATAACAAGCGGAGAGGATGCCGTGGAATTCATGATGGCCGGTGCCAGCGCTGTGGCTGTGGGAATGTACAATTTCCACGATCCGGAAGCTATGATAAAGGTGATCGGGGGAATTGAGAGCTTTTGCGTTAAGACCGGAGTGAAGGACATACATGAGATAATCGGATGTATATAACGGAGTCAGAGCTCTTCGTAATCCACGTTCCGGGCAGTTAAAAGCTTTTTTACGGCCTCGTCCCAAAGCCTGTCAATGCTGAAATCCAGCGAAAAAGAGTTCATGGATGTGCCGGTGGTTATTGTAAGTCCATTACTGTCATACCTGATGATAAAGAGCAAAGCCTTTATGTCCGCATACTCAGGTATATCAGAGAATTCCTCCCTGTTTCCGTGAAATACGAATTTCATGAAGGAAGGCGTGTGTTTTCCCTTTATTATCTCAATACAGGTGATTCTGAGGAGCTTCCACCGTGTATAGCCGTCAAATGATTTCGGGGCGGTTTCTTCTCCCCCGAAAAAGCCCGTATCGTATGCGCCGTCGATATTAAAGAAGGCGTAGGTCTTTATTGCCGCTTCCTCCACCGTAAAGGTGTCAAATGTTTCGGACATGAATAAAAGGCTCATGAATTGTTTGATGTTTTTTATTTTTAATGCGGTCATATCATCAGTTTATCCCCGAATCAAAAAAATGTCCAGCACTTCGCCACAGGGCTGAACAGTAACAACTTGCCCTATTGCCTTGAAAGAGTATTAGTTGTATCATTGTATAAGTTGTTTTAGCGGTTTAATTAACGAAAGGATAATGATAAATGGCAGACAAAGAAAAAGTAATACTTGCTTATTCCGGCGGACTTGACACTACGGCAATAATTCCCTGGCTTAAGGAAACCTATGATTATGATGTGATATGCGTATGTATTGACTGCGGACAGGAAGAAGAACTGGATGGCCTGGAGGAAAGGGCGAAATCCTGCGGTGCCGCAAAGCTCTATATTGAAGATGTCATAGATGAGTTTGCGGATGAATATATACTTCCCTGTGTTCAGGCCCATGCCGTATACGAAAATCAGTACCTTCTCGGTACTTCCATGGCAAGACCGCTCATTGCCAAGAGACTGGTGGAGATAGCACGTAAGGAAAATGCATCCGCTATATGTCACGGAGCTACCGGAAAGGGAAATGACCAGATAAGGTTTGAGTTGGGAATAAAGGCTCTGGCTCCTGATCTGAAGATCATAGCTGCCTGGAGGGATAATGCCTGGAAGCTGGATTCCAGGGAATCCGAGATAGAATACTGCAGACAGCACGGTATCAATCTTCCCTTTAGTGCGGATTCGTCATACAGCAGGGACAGGAATTTATGGCACATCAGCCATGAGGGGCTGGAGCTGGAGGATCCCTCTCTTGAGCCGAATTTCAAGCATCTTCTTGTACTGGGCGTACGTCCGGAGGATGCACCGGATGAACCGGAATATGTCACCATGGAATTTGAAAAGGGCGTTCCGGTTTCCGTAAACGGCAAAAAAATGAAGGTTTCCGAGGTTATCCGTACCCTTAACACTCTGGGGGGAAAGCACGGTGTAGGTATCGTGGATATTGTGGAGAACAGGGTTGTGGGCATGAAGAGCCGCGGAGTATATGAAACTCCCGGAGGAACCATTCTCTATGCGGCCCACGAACAGCTTGAAGAGCTTATTCTTGACAGGGAATGTGCAAGGGTCAAGAAGCATCTGAGTGATGAGCTTGCCCAGCTGGTATATGAAGGAAAGTGGTTTTCACCCTTAAGGGAGGCACTTTGCGCATTTATCTCAAAGACTCAGGAATATGTTACCGGAGAGGTGAAATTCAAGCTCTATAAGGGCAATATCATCAAGTGCGGAGAATCTTCACCCTATTCACTTTATAATGAAAGCCTTGCGTCGTTTAAGACAGGCGATCTCTATGATCATCATGATGCCCAGGGCTTTATTACCCTCTTTGGTCTTTCCACCAAAGTAAGGGCAATGAAATTAAACGGATCGGAAAAGCCATAAGATGAAAAAACTGCTGCTTCCCGTGGGAATATATCTCCTTGTTGTCAATCTCTGGGGATTTATCCAGATGTTTATCGATAAGAAAAAAGCAGAGCGGAACTACTGGCGGATAAGCGAGTTCTCCCTGTTTATCCCGGCCTTTCTCGGGGGAACACCGGGCTGTATTTTAGGAATGCGTTTATTTCATCATAAGACACAGAAGCTGAAATTTGTAATAGGGATGCCGCTTATATTGGTTATCCAGGTGGCGGCTGTACTGGCGGTTTTGTTTCTTTCTCCCTATAACTTTTCCTTTATGTAATAAAAATCATTACTTAATTTAAAGGGGCGTATCGGCAAATGGCAATATATCTTGCACTTGTAGATGACAATCCTGCTGACAGGAAGCAGGCGGAAAGGCTTCTGTACAGAGAATCTTCATACAGGGCATCCCTCGGGGATGCTCTGTATTTTGAAACATATGGAAACGAGGACGCTTTTTTTCCCTTTATGGAAAAATATGATCTGGCCTTTATAGATGTCAGCGAAAAACGGGACGGGATGATGGTGGCTTTTGATATGGTAAAAAAAGGCTGCGAATATCCCGTTTTTTTGTGTTCCGGCGCATTTAATTATAAGGAGAAATACGGGGATGATTCCCGGTTTGCCTTTGAAAATCTTCATTATCTGAGTAAACCCCTTCAGGAGCGGGATTACAGAAATGCCATTGATGCCGCATTGAAATTTAAGGAAAAACATATAAAGAAGGTGGAGCTCAGAGGGGAGAGCGGGACTATATATGTACATCCGGAAGAGATAATCTATATTCTGGAGGAAAAAGGAGTTGTTTCCTTTTCCCTTACGGGAGACAGACAGTTTCGCACCTACAGCAGATTAATGGACATAATTCCCTCTTTTCCCCCTGATATCCGGGGCTTTATGAGGGTATCAAAAAGCACCATAATAAACATGAGAGAGGTGGTTTCGGTATCCGGAAATTCCTTCAAAATGTCCAATGGTGCAATAATTAAATTCTCTATTTTCTCAAAACCCGGTATCCTCAGAAGCTGGAAGGAATGGACAGAGCAAAACCAGGACTGATCAGAACGTGACTATTATCCCGCCGTCACCGGCATACAGAGAGCTGATGCCTGCAGTGTCCAGGATATAGGTTTTTGCGAATTTAGCTTTTTCGATATATGAAGAAAGTACCGCTTCTGCTCTTTTCCTGCAGTTGCAGTGGCTTATCAGAAGTATCCTTTCCTCGGTATTCCTGACTTTTTCAAGAGAAATGTCTATCATTTTTTCCAGAGCCCTCTTCATACCCCTGGCCAGAGCCAGCTGAATTATGGTTCCCTTATCCCCGGCACACACCAGCTTTATATTCAGCGCCGAAGCTGTCATGTACTTAAGCCGTGACAGGCGGCCGTTTTTATGCAGGGTTTCCAGGCTTTCCAGCACAAAGTAGGTACGCATTTCATTATTAATAAAGGCTTCTGTCTTTTCCACAGTCTCTTCAAAGGAAAAGCCTTCCTCCATAAGTGAAGCCGCTTTAATAAGTACCTGGGCTTCTCCTCCGGAGGCGGAATTGGAATTGAACACATGGATCCTTGAGCTGCCGCCTTCTTCTTCATAGAGCTTTTTTGCAAGAACGGCGCTGTTATAGGAGCCGGAAAGAGAGGCAGAAAGTGTGGAAACAAAGATCACGTCAGCATCTCCCTCATAGGCTTTAATGTACAGATCCGGAGAGGGACAGGAAGAACGGGGACATTTGGGATATGCCGCCACCTTTTTAAGAAAATCTTCCTGATCAAAGGTATCGTCATCTATAACATTATCCTCGCCTACCTGGATAGTGAGGGGAACTCTTAAACACTCGTATTTATTTAATATATCTTCTGGAAACTCGCAGCAGCTGTCTCCGATAAGTCTGATCTTCACGGTAATACCTTTCTATTGTTTACAGATTATTCCGTTTACAACAAATTCGGTTTATTATATCATAGATCATTGAATTTCACCAGAAATTCAATGATCGTACCTGGCACGTGTCTTGCTTTTGCGTTCGGAAACCTATAGGTTTCCGAACGCAAAAGCGGAAAATGCGTTCGGAAATCCCGCGTTCCGCGGGACACGTGCCCTAAAAAGCAGGGCACGTGCCAAGTACGGATAGCGAATTTTCGATAAAATTCGCTATCCTATAATACATAAAATTGCGCACATTTATAATGGAATGAAAAAAGACTTGCATAATATACAATAATAATGTATATTTATGCAATATTTCAAAAAGGAAAGGATATTTTAATATGATAAGGGCAGGAATAATAGGAGCCACAGGATATGCGGGAAATGAGATAGTCCGCCTGTTGTCGGGCCACAGGGAGGTCAGGATCGGATGGCTGGTTTCCAGGAGCTTTGAAGGACAGAATTATGCAGATATATACAGAAATTTCTTCGACATTATCGATATGGATTGTCTCGGGAATGAAATAGATGAGCTTCTTGACAGGGTGGATGTGGTCTTTACCGCCACACCCCAGGGCTTCCTTTCATCCATGCTGAAGAGGGAAATGCTTGATAAGGCGAAATTCATCGATCTTTCAGCCGACTACCGCATAAAGGATGTGAATATTTATGAGGAATGGTATAAGATAGAACATAAATCTCCGGAACTCATTGAAGAAGCGGTATACGGTCTCTGTGAGGTAAACAGGGAGGATATAAAAAAGGCAAGACTTGTGGCAAATCCCGGCTGTTTTACCACCTGCTCGATCCTTACGGCATATCCTTTGATAAAGGAGCAGCTGATTGATCCGGATACCCTGATAATCAACGCCCTGTCGGGTGTGTCGGGAGCCGGAAGGGGAGCTAAGGTCGCAAATCTGTTCTGTGAGGTAAATGAGAGTGCAAAAGCTTACGGTGTAGCCACACACCGTCACACTCCCGAGATAGAAGAGCAGCTTTCCTACGCATTTAACGGAAAGGTCACCGTAAACTTCACGCCCCATCTGATCCCCATGAACAGGGGGATCCTTGTGACAGAAACTGCTTCCCTTAAGGACGGGGCAGATGAAGGCAGCATCCGATCCGCATACGAAAAATACTTTGGAAAAGAAGCTTTTATAAGGCTTATGAAGGAAGATTTGAGTCCCGAGACCAGGTTTGTGGAAGGCAGTAATTATACAGATATCGGATTTAAGGTTGACAGACGCACAAACAGGGTTATTATGATGGGTGCACTGGATAATCTGGTGAAGGGTGCTGCCGGACAGGCGGTACAGAATATGAATATAATGTTCGGTTTTGATGAAGCGGAGGGCTTAAGGGCGGTTCCCATGGTGCCCTGAGCATAACTGTTCAGTCCACTGGTTTCTGAAAATGCTCTGTTTCATAAAACCCGATGTCGTTTGTTTATAGTAAAGGAGCCGGTTTATGGTTGAGATCAGGATCATGAAAACAGAGGATTATGAAGCAGTTCACAACCTCTGGCTTTCCATAAAGGGTTTTTCCATAAGAAGTCTTGATGACAGCTTTGAGGGAGTGTCAAGATTCTTAAAGCGGAATCCCGGAACCTCCATAGTGGCAGAGGATGAAGGTGAGATCGTCGGTGCTATTCTCTGCGGCCATGACGGAAGAAGAGCCACCTTCTATCATGTCTGCGTCCGGGAGGACAGGAGGAAGCAGGGTATCGGAAAAGCCATGGTAGTACGTGCAATGAATGAGCTCAAAAAGGAAAAGATAAACAAGGTGGCCCTGATCGCTTTTACAAAAAACGACGTGGGAAATGCTTTCTGGAAGAGCATCGGCTGGAAACAGAGGCTGGATCTGAATTACTATGATTTTGTACTGAATTCTGAAAATATCGAGAGTTTTGTGGCGGAGGGATAAACAAATGGGAAAGATAATAAAAATTGACGGAGGAGTCACAGCCCCAAAGGGATTTAAGGCGGCATTTACCGCAGCAGGTATCAAATATAAGGACAGGAATGACATGGCAATGATCTTTTCCGAAACCCCCTGTGAGTGTGCCGGAACCTTTACAAAAAACAGGGTAAAAGCAGCCTGTGTAAAATGGGATAAGGAAATAAACGTTTCCGGAAGAAAGGTCCATGCTGTGGTGATAAATTCCGGAATTGCAAATGCCTGTACCGGAGAGGAAGGGCTTGCGGCATGCAAAAAGACGGCAGAGGCTGTGGAAAAGACCCTTAAGGTTCCTGCGGATTCTGTTGCGGTGGCGTCTACCGGAGTTATAGGGATGCAGCTTCCTGTGGAAAAGCTTGAACGGGGCGTGGAGGAGATGAGTAAAGGCCTGACAGATGACCTTTCCGGCGGCACAGGGGCTTCTAAAGCAATAATGACCACGGATACGGTGAATAAAGAGATCGCCGTAAGGTTCACCCTGGGGGATAAAGAGGCTGTCATTGGCGGAATGAGCAAGGGCTCGGGAATGATACATCCCGATATGTGTACAATGCTCGCCTTCCTTACCACAGATGCGGCTATCGACAAGGCGCTTATGCAGAAGGCGGTAAGTGAGGTTGTGGATGACAGCTTTAATATGATAACAGTGGACGGTGATACCTCCACAAACGACACATTCATGCTGCTGTCAAACGCTCTGGCCGGAAATGAGAAGATCTGTGCTGAAAATGAAGACTATGAGACATTTAAGGAGGCGCTGTCCTACGTATGCGTATTTCTGGCAAAGAGGATGGCCGGAGATGGCGAGGGTGCCACAAAGCTCTTTGAGGCATCTGTTGTAAACGCAAAAAGCAAGGCTGACGCAAAGCTTCTGTCCCGCTCTGTTGTGGGATCAAACCTGTCAAAGGCTGCGATCTTCGGCTGCGATGCCAATTTCGGACGATTCCTCTGTGCCATGGGTTATTCCGGAGCGGATTTTGACGAAGGGGATGTGGAGCTCTGCTTTGTGGGCGGAGGTGAAGAGCTTAAGGTCTTTGATCACGGGGTACCCCTTGATTTTGATGAGGAAAAGGCCGTGCGCATAATGAAGAATGAGCATGTTACGGTATATATAAATATGAATGAGGGCAGTGCTTCCGCCACTGCCTGGGGTTGTGACCTGACATACGACTATGTAAAGATAAACGCAGACTACAGGACATAAGTTTTTTAAGGGAGAAAATATATGAATGATCTGGAAATGCAGAAACTACAGGAAAAAGCCGGAGTACTTATAGAAGCCCTTCCCTATATCCAGCAGTTCAACAGAAGGATAATAGTGGTGAAATACGGCGGTTCCGCCATGAAGAGCGACGAGCTGAGGGAGAACGTGATAAAGGATGTTACCCTTCTTAAGCTTGTAGGCTTTAAGCCCATAATCGTTCACGGCGGTGGAAAGGAAATAAGCACCTGGGCAGAAAAGGTGGGACTGGAGCAGAAGTTCGTAAACGGCCTCAGGGTCACTGATGAAAGCACTATGGAGATCGCCGAAATGGTGCTGAACAAAGTGAATAAGGATCTGGTAAGATATGTGGAATCCTTAGGGGTCAGGGCAATAGGCGTCAGTGGAAAGGACGGCGGACTTCTGAAGGTGAAAAAAAGACTATCTGACGGGCAGGATATAGGATTCGTGGGGGAAGTGACTGATGTTGATCCGAAGATACTCTTTGACCTGCTTGAAAAGGACTTTCTTCCCATAGTTGCTCCTGTAGGGCTTGATGATGATTTTAATACCTACAATATCAACGCGGATGATGCGGCATGTGCGGTGGCAAAGGCAGTAAAGGCTGAAAAGCTCGCCTTTCTTACGGATATTGAAGGTCTTTACAGGGATATAAATGATAAGTCCACCTTTATCTCCAGGCTTACGGCCAGCGAGGCTGAAAAGCTTCTGGAGGAGGGCTTTATCGGCGGAGGGATGATCCCGAAGCTCGGAAACTGTATAGATGCCATAAGGGGCGGCGTGAACAACGTGCATATCCTGGACGGACGGATACTGCACTGTCTGCTCCTTGAGATATTTACAAACAAAGGTATCGGAACCGCAATGGTAAAGTCCTGTTGAAAGAGAGGAAGCTTGAAACAAAATGAGTAAATCCGAAGAATTGATGAAACTGGGAGATCAGTATTTTCTGCACACATATAACAGATTTCCGGTTGTTCTGGATCGTGGAAAAGGGGTCAATCTGTATGATGCGGACGGAAAGAAATATCTGGATTTTGCAGCGGGAATAGCGGTATTTGCCCTGGGATACGGAGACGAGGAATATAACAATGCCCTAAAGGAGCAGATAGATAAGGTCATTCATACCAGCAATCTATTTTACAATGCTCCTGCGGCCCTGGCGGCTGAAGCGTTATGCAATATATCCGGAATGGACAGGGTTTTCTTTACAAACAGCGGAACGGAGGCCATAGAAGGAGCTCTGAAGTCCGCTCTTAAATATGCCTATACAAAGGCACCCTCCGATGACTATGAGATCATTGCGATGGAGCACAGCTTCCACGGACGCAGCATGGGAGCATTGTCAGTAACCGGAAATCCCCATTACAGGGAGGCTTTCGGAAAAGGGATAGGGCATATAGAATTTGCCGCCTTTAACGATTTTGAAAGTGTGAAAAAAAAGGTTTCGGACAAAACCTGTGCCATTATTATGGAAACCCTTCAGGGAGAAGGGGGGATTTACCCAGCAGAGTACGAATTCATGAAGAATGTCAGGAAGCTCTGCGATGAAAGGGATATCCTTCTCATTCTTGATGAGATACAGTGCGGAATGGGCAGGACCGGAAATATGTTTGCCTTTGAGGAATACGACATCAGGCCGGATATTATGACTGCCGCAAAAGCCCTGGGCTGCGGTGTGCCTGTGGGAGCCTTTCTTATGACGGAAAGGGTGGCAGAAAAATCCCTGTCTCCCGGAGATCACGGTTCCACCTATGGCGGTAATCCGCTGTCATGTGCGGCGGTACTTGCAGTGCTTAAGGAATTTAAGAATAAAGATATCCTCTCCCATGTAAGAGAGCTTTCACCATATCTTACACAGAAGCTGGATGAAATAAAGGAGAGCTTTGATATCGTCACAGACCGGAGGGGGAAAGGCTTCATGCAGGGGCTGGAATTCTCCGTTCCCGTAGGCAATATAATCAGGAACTGCCGTGATGAGGGACTTATCCTCATATCTGCCGGCAGCAGTATAATTCGTTTTGTTCCGCCTCTTATTATAGAAAAAGAGGATGTGGACCATATGTACGGAATTGTAACAAAAGTATTACAAAATCTTTAATTTCGTATTGTATTTTTCAGGTTCAGAGAATATAATTATCTTACATTTGGGGCGCCTGACGGTATTTTACGGTTAACGTAAGAAAATTTTGTCGTTATCAATAAAGAAAGTCAGGTGAAATATGAAAAAAAGAATAAAACGCTGCCAGTGGCTGTGCTTTACGGTGCTGCTGCTGTTTTTCGTCCTGTTTTTCACAGGATGCTCCCGGGACGAAGAGATCCTGATGGAAGATCCGGCAATAAGGGAAGCAGACGGGATCTCAGAAGAGGGACCATACGAAGAAGAGGGAAGTGTTCCGGAAAAAGAAGACGGTCCGGAATCCGTATACGTATATGTTACAGGAGCAGTTAACGCTCCCGGAGTGTATGAGGTCAGTGCGGATGCCAGATTATTTAAGGTCATAGAGGAGGCCGGAGGCTTCAGGGAAGATGCGGCTGTGGATTCTCTCAATCTGGCGGAATTAGTTCAGGACGGAGCGTATATTAAGGTGTACAGCCTTAAGGAATATGAGGAAGCCTCCGGAACCGGACAGGAAGCCGGCGGAGCTGCCGGTATGACCGGGAATCGTGACAGCGGCGGAAGCACTCTTATCAATATCAACAGGGCATCTCTTACTGAGCTTACCGGAATAAACGGCATCGGAGAGAGCCGGGCGCAGGCAATAATAACTTACAGAGAAGAAAAGGGAGCTTTTTCCAGAATAGAGGACATAAAAAAAGTCCCGGGAATAAAGGATGGGCTCTTTAATAAGATCAGGGATCAGATAACGGTATAGATGAGCAGAAAAGTACTGGTTGTAGATGATGAAAAGAGCATAGTAAAGGGAATTACCTTCAGCCTGAGGCAGGATGACATGGATGTCGATATTGCCTATGACGGGCAGGAGGCAGTGGACAAGGCCCGGGAAGGGGATTATGACATCATCCTGTTAGACGTGATGCTGCCGAAGCTGTCAGGTTTTGATGCATGTCAGGCCATCAGGGAGTTTTCGGATGTGCCCATAATCATGCTTACAGCTAAAGGTGATGATATGGACAAGATTCTGGGGCTTGAGTACGGGGCGGATGATTATATCACAAAGCCTTTCAATATCCTGGAGGTCAAAGCCAGGATAAAGGCCATTGTCCGCAGGGCTGAAAAGAGTGGGGACCGGAACTCAAAGCAGAAGGTGCTCGTTATTGGGGCGCTGAAGCTGGATCTGGAGGGCAGAAGAGTCTTCATAAACAATCACGAGATAAATCTGACGGCAAGGGAATTCGATGTGCTGGAGCTTCTTGCCAGAAATCCGAATAAGATCTATTCCAGAACGGATCTCTTAACCCTTGTCTGGGGAAAGGAATATCCGGGAGATGAGCGTACGGTTGATGTGCATATAAGAAGGCTTAGGGAAAAGATCGAAGAGAGCCCCAGCAATCCCCAGTACGTACATACCAAGTGGGGTGTAGGTTATTACTTCGCCAGCTGACGTGTATGAATGACAGCCGCCTGGCGGCTTATCGCAAAACGAAAAGAGCCTGCTTCTATTCGAAGCAGGCCTTTACTGTTTCTATTACCTTATTCTGTTCTTCCTCAGTCATCTTGTTGTCGCTGGGGAGACATAGGCCTCTGTTGAAGATATCCATGGAGATATCTGAAGGCAGGCCGTCAGCTCCCTTTTCACCTCCTGCGATATAGGCATTGGAAAGTGCCCTTCCGGAACCATATCTCGTAAAGAAAGGGTTCATCCTGTAAACAGGCTGGGAATGCATGGGCTTCCATATGGGTCTGCCCTCCGCATTGATCCCTGACAGTGCAGAGAGTATTTCCGTAGGACAGCTTTTTCCTTCTTCCGGAGTGTAGAGAGCCTCTTTTTCGCCTCTCACCTGAGGGCACATGGCCTCCTGATCTATGATAAGGCAGCTGAGCCAGTAATTCGGGCTGCATACAGCGCTGTCAATGGGGTTCATCTTTACCGGAAGATCCTTAAACGCTTCTTTGTACCTGAAATATATCCCCTTTTTATCGGCTATATGCTCTTCCAGGTGCAATAACTGACCTCTTATGACACCTGCCACCACATTGCTCATCCGGTAGTTGTAACCCAGCTCCTCATGCTGGTACCAGGGAGCGTTTTCCCTGGACTGGGTGGACCACTTCCTTACTCTTTTTGCGTCTTCTTCAGAATCCGAAAGGAACATGCCGCCGGAAGAGCCGGTTATTATCTTGTTCCCGTTAAAGGAAATGACATTGTAGTCCCCGAAGCTGCCGGTCTGTTTTTCTTTGTAGCCTGCACCAAAGGATTCGGCGGCGTCCTCCACAATAAGGGCGCCGTGTTTTTTGGCTATGGAGCGGATCTCGTCTATCTTTCCGGGAGTGCCGTAAAGATGGGCAAGTACAATAAGCTTTACATCCGGATATACCGAAAATGCCTGCTCCAGGGCAGCGGGATCCATGTTCCAGCTGTCGTATTCACTGTCTATGAATACGGCTTCCCCGCCCTCATAAGCCACCGGGTTTACCGTGGCATCGAAGGTCATATCGGAACAGAAGACCTTGTGGCCTGAAAGGCTTCCTTTTTCTGCGGGATGTGTGCCATAGAGCCTTTCACCGGCCAGGCGTACCGAGAGATGAAGGGATGCGGTTCCCGAAGAGAGGGCGACTGCATTTCTGCAGCCGACCTTTTCGGAAATGATCCTCTCGACCTCGTCCAGATTCTTTCCCACAGTGGACATCCAGTTACTGTCGTAAGCTTCTTTTATGAAGGTCATCTCCTCCCCATGCATTGTGGGGCTGGAGAGCCAGATCTTTTTTTCAGATGGTATCAGTTCTTTTTTTAACATATCTAAAATTCAATGGTCATAAGACACTGGTTGACGATGGATTCCAGCTCTTCCTGCCTGCCGCTGATATTTGTGGTTACCTCACCCGTCTTCTGAACATAGGTGTAAAGGGATTCTAAGGATTCGTTTCCGTCGATTATGCTCTTTCCTATGCCGGTATTCCAGCTTGCATATCTTTCCTCAACGAACTTGTCTATCCTGCCGTCCTCTATCATCCTGTCTGCCAGGAGAAGACCCAGTGCAAAGCCGTCCATTCCTGCGATGTGGGCAAGTGCCGCATCTTCAAGGGTGAAGGAGCCTCTTCTCTGCTTGGAGTCGAAGTTTAATCCTCCGGTGGTGAAGCCGCCTGCCTTCAGGATTTCATACATTGCATAACCTGCGCCGTAAACGTCTGTCGGGAACTGGTCTGTATCCCAGCCAAGAAGCATATCGCCCTGGTTTGCGTCTACAGAACCGAATACGCCGTTAACTCTGGCAACTCTCAGCTCATGCTGCATTGTATGCCCCGCAAGGGTTGCATGGTTTGTCTCGATATTGAGTTTGAAGCGGTCCATAAGGCCGTAGTTGCGGAGGAAGTTCACGCAGGTAGCTGCATCGAAATCATATTGATGCTTGGTGGGCTCCTTCGGCTTGGGCTCGATATAGAAGGGGCCTGTAAATCCGATCTTGTCGGCGTGGGCGATGAGCATTTTAAAGAGCCTTGCTAAATTGTCCAGCTCCAGACCCATGTCTGTATTTAAAAGTGTCTCGTAGCCTTCACGGCCTCCCCAGCAGGTATAGCCTGCACCATCCAGTTCTTTTGTGGCTTCCAGGGCTGATTTCAGCTGTGCGGCTGCATAAGCGAAGGCATCCGCATTGGGAGCGGTTCCGGCGCCGTGCATATAGCGGGGATTGTTAAAGAGATTGGCAGTACCCCAGAGAAGCTTTTTGCCGCTTGCCTGCTGCTTTTCCTTTAACACATCAACCATTTCCTTCAGGTTTTCGCTGCTCTCGTCAATATTTCTTCCCTCGGGAGCTAGATCCCTGTCATGGAAGCAGTAATAGTCGATCCCCAGCTTTTCCATAAATTCAAAGCCTGCATCAGCCTTTGCCTTTGCAAGATCCATGGCCTCCTTATTACCAAAGGATTTGTCCATGGTGGGAGATCCGAACATATCAAGACCGTTTGCGCAAAGGGTGTGCCACCAGGCCATAGCGAATTTAAGCTGATCGCGCATGGTCTTTCCCGCAACTACACGGTCAGGATCATAGTACTTGAAGGAGAACGGGTTGGTGCTCTTAGGGCCTTCGTACTTTACAACAGGTACATTTTTAAAATAGTCGCTCACGTCATACCTCCTTGAAAAATAAGTTTTTTCCTTTTCCCAAATACATTCTTACGGTTGTTTACCGCTATAGATTATAGCAAACGACAAAAGTCTTTTCGTTTTGGCGTTTGCTGCGCCGGATTTTGGCCGCTTAAAGCGGCATATTTCCTTACAAAATCCGTGTGCATCCTTGCGGAGCATTATAGTAAGCGAAATTTATAATTTCGCTTACTATATAATATCTTTCCGGGGCTGTTTTTTCAATGATTTTATTTACTATACAGCCTCTGAGTGACCAAAAAATCCTGTCTTTTTCCTAAGATTCGTAATAAGGGTTTTTACATAACATAGTCCTTTTTTCTTTTCCTCTTTTTCTTCCTCATCACCTTCAATTTCGGGAAGGGAGAGGATACCCTTCTTAAACAGCAGTATCAGAGTTAAGGAAATGAGTGTGATGAGCATGACGATGATCACGATTATCTTCCCGGTTCTTACACTTAATCCTTTATTAGAGCTGTCTTCCGTAAGCAGCCCCGGCAGCATCTCTTCCTCTGACAAGGCTTCTCTCTTTTCCGGCAGGCGTTCCGATCTTGCCTCATTATCCCCGCTATCTATGCTGTCCTCCTCTGTGGCTTCAGAAAAATCTTCTTCATCCTCATCAATCCAGTGGATATTGCTTCCGGTGAGATTGCTGCTGACTTCGTAAAGCTCCTCATCCTCATCTTCATCTGTCCGGACGTTTCTGTAGCTGTTCCCGGTTCCGGAAGATGACCCTGATGTGCTTTGATGGTTACCAGTGTTTGTCCGGTTTGTTTCTGCCGCAATGGAACTGCTCACCGTATTTTCCTGACTGTTTCTGTAAGTTACTGTGGATGTGCTGCCGGTACTCCTGACAGTTTCAGATTGCGTCCGGTACTTTTTTGAACGGGACTTTTTATTATTTGTTTTATTGCTGACAACAGTGTAAGATGCAGAAGAGGTGTTATCCTGTTTTTGTATTCCGTTCTGTTTTTCACTGATACTGCTCAGACCCGCCGTGTTATCATCTCCGGTATTCCCAGTATTCCCTTTATTCCAGATATTCCCGGCTTTTTCGGAGGATGTGCCTGTTTCCGCGTACTTTTCATTATCTGTCACTTTTTCTTCAGTTTTTTTATCAACATCAGTCTTTTTGGTTTCTGTTTTCTCCGGTACAGCAGGCTCTTCCTTTACGGTGTCTTTCACAGGTGCTGCTTCCGGAGAAGGTGCTGCTTCCGGAGAAGGTGCTGCTTCCGGAGAAGGTACTGCTTCCGGAGAAGGTGCTGCTTCCGGAGAAGGTGCTGCTTCCGGAGAAGGTGCTGCTTCCGGGGAAGGTGCTGCTTCCGGGGAAGGTGATGCTTCGGCAGGAACAGGATCCGCATAATTCTCAACGGAATTATTTACGTTATTTCCTTCATGGTCCCCGTATGTTTCGGGAGGAACAGACCCGGATCCTTCACCGGATTCCTGAGATTCCGGGTCCAGATGTCCTGTTTTCACATCCCTCTCGCCTATATTGCCTGCTTCATCTCTTACAAAAATGCAGTAGTTTCCTTCATCCACAGTGAAAGACCGGCTGCTGTCAAAGGACATATCACTTGTAAGGGCATCTGCGTCCCAGCCGTTTCCCCGGCTGTAGTCCTTTGCGCGTGTTTCATCAAGACAGAGAAATTTCAGGTCATCAGGATTTGAAATGTCATCACTGCAGCTTTCCACTGTAAGGATCCATTTGCCGGAATCGGCTGTTTTATTGATCTCCCCTATTTCCGGGGAGGTGTCGTCAATATCATCCACGTCAAATTCCATGGAACAGTACAGGCTGCATCCGTTTTCGTTTGAAATATAAACGTTCAATACATGCTTTCCGTTTGATCTTATCTCATATTCGCTCCCACTGTTCACGCGTTCATCCGAGGCCTCACTGTCCCAGCAAAAGGACATGCTTCCTTGCCCTGAAAGCTCATAATAAGCCTCATCATCTATTATCACAGCGGAGGCCAGCACGCTGTTTCCCTGCCCGGAAAGCATAAGCCCCACGGGACCGTGGTACATCAGTATGTCCTCTGTGTTTCCTGCGTAGACCTTTTCGGAAAAGCTCTCCGAAAATGATAAAAATATAAAAGACAATGACATCGTTAAAATCATGATCATTACAATGATGATCTTCGATGACAGTTTCCTTAAATAACCAAAAATATTCATAAAATATGCTCCTTTCAAAAACGCGGGATTTCCGAACGTATTTTCCGATTTTGCGTTCGAAAACCTTGTGTTAAATTAAAACTCTTATTTCCTAATCCCGGATAAACGGCAATATCCGGAGCTCTTTCCCGTCAGTCTTTACCTGTATTGCTCCTTCGTCTCTGGTAATGTGGATCTCACTTCCAGCATCATGTAAGCGCTCCAGTAATTCCTTATGGGGATGGCCGTACCTGTTCCTTATCCCCGCAGAGATAAGGGAATAGCCGGGCTTTATAAGCTCTAAAAAATCTTCAGGGGTGGAATACGCCGAACCGTGGTGTGCGGTTTTTAAGAGATCTGTTCTTTTCCGGTCTTTCAGATTAAACATCATTCTTTTTTCGCCTTCGCCCTGTATATCTCCTGTAAACAGAGCGGAAACATCTTTATACTCCATTCTCAGCACGACGGACTGTTCGTTTCTGTCATCACAGCGGTAGTCCAAATCCGGCCATACACAGTAAAAATCCATGTTACCGGCAGAAAAATGAGCTCCCGTATTTATCAGAAAAACCGGGATTCCTGCTTCCTCCGCTTTTTTTATCAATGCCCGGTATTCCTCATCTTCCCCGGAAATCCCCGGCATAAACAGTTTTTTTATCGTAATCCCCTGACCTTTCTCCATATCGAGGATCTCCTTAAAGCCGCTGGTATGATCACTGTCCGCATGGGTGATGACCATGAGATCCACTTTGCTTATGCCGTTGTACTTCAAAAATGGAATGACCTTGTATTTTGCTATTTCTTTTGAGGAAGAGCTGCCGCAGTCTATCATTACGGTTCTGCCTCCTTTACCTGTTATGACATTACAGTCTCCCTGTCCTATGTCCAGCATGGTATATGTGACACCACTGTATGTCCTGATCATAAAGATTAGGGGAAGGAAGATAAGGATCACAGTGAGGGCGCTTCTTTTTTTTATATATTTTCGAAAAATGCAGATAGCCATGATTACTGTGTAATAAATGATGATAAGAACAGCGGCTGGTCTGCCGGTGGTAACGGAGGATACCGGAAGATCACTGAAGAATAAACACCCCCTTTCATACAGGGTAAGAATCCCATGGCTTATTATCCCGAAGGGAACTCCGAGGGGCAGGATCAAAAGCCCAAGGACACCCATAAGAATCGCTGAAATGATGAGAACACCTATTAAGGGCACTACCAGAAGATTTAATAAAATGGAAAACAACGGCACTTCATAATAGAAATAAAGTGTGATGGGAAGGGTAAACAATGTGATGGACAGACTCGCCTCAAGTCCCCCCATGTATTTTTTCTTCCCGAAGGGAAGACCCTCCCTGAACACGGGAAGAAGAAGGGATATACCGAGAACCGATCCGAATGATAGCATGAAACCCGCGTCACAGATATAAACCGGATCCGTAAACAATATGATCATCAGTGACAGCGACAGGGCACTTAAGATATCAAAAGTCCTGCCGAAAATATCCGAAAACAGACATACCGCAAACATAATTAATGCCCTTACGGTGGATGTGCTGCCCCCTGTCATTATGGAATAGAGCGATATAAATGTAAGACAGAAGGCAGAGGACAGGTATATACCCAGACACGTTTTTTTCAGAAGCCTGTAAAGACCATAGCCAAGAATGGAAATATGAAGCCCGGATATGGAAAGTGCGTGGGCAATGCCGTTTTCCCGGTAAAGATCCCTTATACGGGGGTCCATGTTTGTCCTGTCCCCCAGGATCATGGCTTTCAGTACACCGCTGTCTTTTTCGTTTAAAAGGCTGTCATAGACCCCGGAGATCCTGAGACGGAAACGGAACAGAGTCTCTCTTAGCAGGTCGTGCTTTAAGCCGTATGAGAGGATACGTCCCTCTTTCAGCCTGTATTCTATGCCCCTTATGTGATAGTATTCCCTGATATCAAACTCTCCGGGATTCCGGGCCCTGTTAAACAGAGAGTATTTCCCCTCAACGGTAACAAACGAGCCCATCTTCGGGAGCTCTGAAAACGAGGTATATTCTTCATTAAGAATAATAAGGATTTTATTTTTGCACTGATCTCCGTTAACCGGAGCGGCATCTGACAGAACCAGAATATAAGAATTGTTTTTGTATTGTTTATCGCTTAGCCTTCCCTCAGCTTTAATGGCGGAGCCCTCCGGTATATCCGGCAGGCATCCCCGTACGGGGTGAAGCTTCATTAAGACAATGGCCGTTATGAGAAAAAGGCAGGCGATAAATGCCAGGGGCCTTCTAATCACTTCCGACTATCTCCTCATTGAATACATAGATCTCATCAAGCCGGAGAGTGCTTCTCAAAACCCTGTCGGTCTCTCCGTTTACGGAGATCTGTACCTTGTTTATCCCCGGAAGGGAGGTGAGGGTATTTACTATGGAATAGAGGAGGGTCTCTTCAGAAACATCTACAGACTTGTCGACCATCGCCGTATCCAGACTCACATAACATATACCGTTTTTTACTGCAATAGTGTTTATCTTTGTATCGGGTGAAATGGTGGCATAGCCTTCATTTTGTGCCGGTCCCGCAATCAGCTGTTCCATCACCGATTTTTCCAGGGATTCGTTGCTTCCGAATATACAGTCTCTGTCGGAGGGAATGAGGCTGTTGCCGTCAGCAGAAGCAAAATAGAACCTGACGGTCTTTTTCAGATATGAACTGATCTCATCACCTGCATTGTCTATAAAGGTGGAGGTCGTCATATTTCCCACTTCCTCACCGTTTTTGTATTTCAGGGGTTCCCCGTTGACTTCAAATAATATGTGGTTCACATCCGCGTCCTGGAGTATGGTCTGTGCCACAGCGGCTCTGAATAATACCTCTTTTGCCGCCGTCATCTCAGAGTATCTCTCGTCAAAATTCAGGATTGCTCCTTTATCGTCCTTTCTGTAATCTATAAGCATCACTTCACTTCCGACGGTCTTTTTTAACCTGATGTCCTTCGGTTCTTCCTGCAGAGCAAGGATATAGTCGGATATGCCGGAATCCTTTGTCAGTGATGCCCTGCTCTCAAATAAAACCTGGCTTTCATCCTGGGTGAGATAATATACACCGTAACTTTTAACGATTCCGTTTTCACTCCGGGTTTCCTCTCCGGAGTTCTTACATCCCGAAGATAAAAGGATGGAAAAAAGAAGGATTGTTAAAAGAAGGATCTTTTCGATATTCAGTTTTTTAACGTTATTTTTTCCCATATCACTTATCCAGGAATGGCCTGTTTCATAGGTATCTTTACTATAAAGGTAGTGCCTTCTCCCTCAACACTTGTGACCTTTATGGCACCTCTGTGCAGCAGTACGGCACTTCTTGTAAATGAGAGCCCCAGACCGGTGCCTCCGATCTCCTTTGAATGGGACTTGTCTACCCTGTAAAATCGTTCAAAGATCTGATCCAGGGATTCTTCAGGGATACCCATTCCGGAATCGGAAACAGTAATGGTGAAAAACTGATGGTCTCCGTCCAGAACCACCCTTATCCAGCCACTGTCTTTATTGTATTTTACCGCATTCTCCACAAGATTCATTATTGCCAGGGTGAGCTTTGTCTTATCGACCTCCGCATTTATCGGCCGTTTGCTTTCAAATACCATCTGTATGCCCCGCTTATCCGCGATGGGCTTCAGCATCTTCAGTATCAGCTCTATCATGTCGTTGATATCGGTATCTTCGGCATTCAGCGCATCCTGGCTCTTATCCATTTTTACCAGGGCAAGGAGGCTTGAGATGATTTTATCCTCCCGGTCCACTTCCTCCGCTATATCCGCCATGAATTCCCGGTATGTCTCGTTTGAAACATTTTCCGCGGCTATAAGGGAATCGGCCAGAACCTTCATGGAGGCCAGAGGGGTTTTTAATTCATGTGATACGTTGGAAACGAATTCATCCCTTGATTCATCCAGTTTTTTCAGCTGTTCCATCAGGCCGTTAAAGGCATCCATAATGGCTTCCGTTTCGGTATAGTCCGGGATCGATACCTGGGCATCACCGAAACCTTCTTTTACGGAATCAATGGCCGCGGTTATTCTCTTAAAGGGCCTTACCAGCAGATAGGACAGAAACAGGGACAGGCCGAACAGGAATACCGAGAGAGTAACGAGGATGATCTGAACCTTTCTCCGAAGAATATCTTCGCTGTCCCGTATGGCATCGGTGGATGCCGAAATAAAAAGAACTCCCTCTGTTTCACCTGTCTGATTATTGTTAACAGGCACGGATATTTCAATATACTGGTTGCGCTGATCGTACACCGATGAAAGTGATCCCGATGAAAAGCATCTTATTATCTCCTGGGATATCATAGTCTTTCCCGTGGACAGCCCGTATGTATCATATATCACCAGAAACCGTTCGTCCGTGATCATTATCCTGCCGTCGTAAATACCGGTTAAGAGCAGCATCTCATTTTCCAGTATGTCATTTTGGGGATTTACGAGATAGCCCTCGGAATCCAGCCTTGTAGAGAGAATTCTTCCCTGATCCACCACTTCGGTTATCCGCTGCGATATTTCCCTGCTCCTGTAATTATTGATAATGCTTCCGGAGATCAATGCGGATGGAATAATACCCGCAAGAAACAACAGAATAAAAATCAGAAACCTTAAGCTTTTTAATGCTTTCAGTTTGTTGAATAAGAAATCAATGATCGTCTTCATGAGATTGCTACAATACTATTACAAAAAAACAATTCAGGCAAGACCCGGAAACAAAATAATTGTGCTTTTTAAAGAACAAAGATTACTGTTCAGACCCGGGGTTACTCGCAGTAGGAGCATCACGCACTCCGACGGAAAAAAGCGTTTGACGTAATTACCCTGCTGTGTGAAAATATGCTGTATGGGCATTATACAGGAGGATATAAAGAATAAGTCTTTTAAGAGGGTCTATCTCATCTGGGGTGAAGAGGACTATTTAAGGAATCTCTACAAAACCAGGCTGTGTGACGCCGTGGTACCTCCCGGGGACAATATGAACCGAACCTGTTTTATTGGGAAGGATGCAGAAGAAAGCAGGATAATAGAGCTTTCGGAGACCCTTCCCTTTATGTCGGAAAGAAGGCTCATTCTTATAGAAGACAGCGGGTTATTTAAAAAAGGAGCTGATGATAAGCTTATTGAGTATTTCAGCCATATTCCGGAGGAAACGGTCATTGTTTTTTCGGAAACAGAGGTGGATAAAAAGCGGAAGCCCTATAAGGCCGTAAAAAAACTGAACGGTGAGGTGGAATGTAAGAAACCCGGTGACAGGGAGCTTAAGGAATGGATAGCCGGGGAATTTGCCCGGGGCGGGAAAAAAATCCGGGGAAGTACGGCGGAATACCTCATTGAAAGAACCGGAAACGACATGTATGTCCTGAAAAATGAAACGGATAAGCTGATATCATTCGTGGGAGAGAGAGAGGAAGTAACCGCGGATGATATAAAGGAGATTTCATCCGTCAGTCTCAGCTCCTCGGTATTTGCAATGATAGATGATATCGCCGGGGGCAGACAGAAGAAGGCTCTTGATAAATATTATGAGCTTATTCTGTTAAAAGAAGCGCCCATGAGGATCCTTTACCTCTTATCCAGGGAGTTTAACATGCTTTTGATGGCAAAGGAGCTTTCAAAGGAAAGAAGAAGTACCGGGGAGATGGCGGGCATCATGAAGGTGCCGGAGTTTGCGGTCAGAAAATACCTGTCAGCTGCATCAGGTTTTACTGCAAAACAGCTGAAGACAGCTATAGAGGACTGTCTGAAGACAGAGGATGACGTTAAAAAAGGCAGGATTGCCGACAGACTGGGAACGGAACTTATGATAGTCAGATATTCAGGGGAAAGACAGCCCCGGGGAGGAAGTTATGCGTGATCTTCCGTGTGAAGGAAAAATATACAGGCATTTTAAGGGTACTTATTACAGGGTGATATGCATAGCCCGGAATTCGGAGATACTGGAGGAGATGGTGGTATATGAAAACCGGGATGACAGCAGCAAAAAATATGTCAGACCTCTGTCGGAATTCATGAGTGAGACAGATCACGAAAAGTATCCGGATGCAGGGCAGAGATACCGTTTTGAGGAAGTCAGCCCTTCCACGGGTTCCGGTGAAAACAGGGAGACGCTCAATGCTGGAAAAACAGACAGTAACAGCGAAAAGGTCAGTGCCGGAGAAACAGGCGGTAACAGCGAAAAGGACAGCGGTGAAGTGTCGGAGGACCTTCTCTTATTCCTGGACGCAGAGGGTAAGGAAAATAAGCTGGATGTGCTGGAACGGATAAAAAACCGGCTTACAGATGATATAATAAGCGCCATTGCCATGTCCCTTGACACGGAGGTGAGGGACGGAAGCATACAGGATAAATATGAAGAGTTAAGGGATTACCTGCTCACATCCATCAGATATGAGGGAGCGAGACTTAGAAATTAACGGAAAACATAGTA
>CAMJPM010000023.1 GCA_946407725.1 uncultured Lachnospiraceae bacterium | reverse complement strand
ACCTCTCCTTCCCTTATCACATTGGGAGAATCCATAGCTTTAACAGCATAATCGATAGTGATGGGGGTACCCACCTCCATAAGCGTCTTATTCTGTATCCAGTCGATATTACCGATATCCTCACTCTGGCCTGACTGGGTTGAGACAAGCAGCCTCACGGTATAATCCACATCACAGAGCACACTCTGCTTACAATAACTGTTCCAGCAGTTCTTGCGGTAGATGCAGCTCTCCTTTGCCCGGTAGATATAGTATTTCCTGCCTACATTTGTGATCTTCTCATAGTCACGCTTAAGCTGTGACAGGATATAGGAGCCGTCTGATCCTGTAAAATATGCATAGAGATAATTTCCGTTAAGATCGGCAGGGGCATCCACAAAATTTCCATTTGCATCCTGAAATGCTACAGCTGCCTCAAGTGAACAGCTGCAGTTACAGAATGCAAACAGGCTAAAATTTGAAGTGGAAAAGGCCACCTCCTCTGATCCTGATACAGAAGCGCCGTCGGTAGACAGCTTTTCTACGGTACCCGTTCCTTCGGGGAAGTGATTGACCTCAATGCTCTGCCCGTCACCCGCTCCGAGTTTCTCTGAAAGCTGGTTCTTCTTAAACTGGATGTTTACCTTGACAGAACCCTCGGCAGGCTCTATCTCCACCAGCTCTCCGTTTTCTCCCTGGGGAGCCATAAAGCTTATGTCGTAAAGAAGAGTGTTGCTTTCATCATAAGTAGTATCATTACCGGCATCTGCTTCCGCATTGCTGTTCAGCTTGTCGATGGCGTCGTTAAACACGGATCCGCCGGTTATCGGTGTAACCTTAAGCTCCGCATCATCGGGAAGAGCTGTGGGATCCTGGATTATCGCTGTAACAATGACATCGTTATCCTCGTACTCATAGCTTGTTCTCTGCGCATCCGGAAGGGTATACTCCAGGGTAATGGTAGCATCTTCCTCAAGGGCTATGAAATTCTCACCGTCAACTGTATAAGCATAGGAGAATTCCTTATCCTTGTCGGCTCCGGTGATGTTGGCGATAAATGCACCTAAGAAGCTCCTGCTCTCTTCTTCCTCACCGTTAAGATTGTATTTCTTAAGTCCCTTTATGATCTCGCCGTTATATGTTGCCTTTGAATACTTATAATCTGTATAGGTCGTAATAAAGAGGAACTTGCCCGTCGCCTTGCGGACACCCTTTACAGGTGCGTTGTCGGGGTCATCCAGCGGAAGATATCCGGTAAAGTCAAGGGAAACATGGTTAAACTTCTCGTCTATCGCCTCACCGAACTCATCCACAACAGTTGCGTCAACGTCCACTGCAGGAAGAACGATCTGGTTCTCGCTTACCGCCTCTTCCTCTTCTGCCGCTTCGGTTTCTGTCTCTTCTGCCTCATTTTCGCTTACGGTCTCTGTGGCTTCTGTAGCCTCTGTAGCTATAAGCTCTGAGAATTCCTCTCCGTCCATGCCGTTGATGCCGACACCTGAAAGACCGTCATTCTCATTTTCTTCTTCTGCCTCAGCTTCGTTTTCACTCACTGTTTCAGAAGCTTCTTCCTCTCCTTCTGTCTCTTCTGTCTCTTCTGTCTCTTCTGTCTCCTCTGTCTCCTCTGTATCTTCAGCCTCTTCCTCATCGGAGCTCTCTGTTGAGGCTTCCTCTGTCTCTTCTTCGATCTCCTCCGTAGCCGCTTCCGTTGAGCTCTCGATGGCTTCTTCCGTAGCTGCCTCAGTTGCTGCCTCGGTTGCCGTCTCAGTTGCTTCCTCTGTGGATGCTTCCGTAGCCTCCTCTGTGGGCTCTTCCTTCACGACCTCTTTGTAAATAAAGGTAACCTCTCCATCGCCGGTGATGTCGATCCAGTCGCTGTCTCCGCCCTTATAATCTACTGTAAAGGAATAAAAATCATTTGAACCCTCGGTAATCTTCCTGATGGCCTCAATGGTGCCATCCTGCTTCTCACCGAACTGGTCCGTGAATTCCAGATTTGCGCTGTCATATTCATAGTCATCAATAGAAGGTGCTTCATTCCTGAGCACTATAACAGAGTTGTCATCTATATCGAGATCCTCTCCCTTTTTGATGGAGGATCCGCTCTTATCTTCATAACTGGCTGAAAGTTCAACGGCAATAACCTCTTCCGCTGTCTCTTCGGATTCGGTATCTTCCGTCTCCTCTTCCTTCTGCGCTTCCTCAGAAGCTTCTTCTGCAGCCTCTGCGGTTTCCGTAGCTGTCTCCTCAGCCTCTTCCAGACTGGCTGTTGCAGCTTCGGTGCTTTCAGCATCCTGATTTTGCTTGTCTCCGGATTCCTCAGCTTCTGCATCTGCGCTTCCGGTATCTTCCGATCCGCCGGATATCTCTTCTGCGGTTTCTTCTCCGGTTCCTTCTGCGCTTTCCTCTATGGCCTCATCAGCCCCGGACTCAACGCTTTCGGCTTCTCCCTCATTAGAACCGTTATCAGAGTTCTCAACGGCTTCCTCTGAATCAACCTGGGCTTCTTCTTCCTGGGATTCCTCTGCCTGAGCCTCTTCTTCCTGAGGCGCTTCTTCCTGAGCCTCTTCCTCCTGAGGTTCTTCTTCCTGAGGTTCCTCTTCCTGAGGTTCCTCTTCCTGAGGTTCCTCATCCTGGGATTCTTCACCGCTGTCGGCTTCCTCCCCGTCATTGGAGTCCTCTTCACCGGAGTCCTCTTCACCGCCGGATTCCTCTTCATCATTGGAATCCTCTTCCACCTCCTGCTCCTCGTATTCGACGTCGTCGTCGGCCATCGCGTAGTCCCTGTCATAATCCAGGACATTTGACACTACGTGGGCTCCGGACTGCAGGAGTAATGTCACTAGTACAAGTACCGCCAGAGCGCTTTTCCAGTTTTTCTTCATACTGTCTCCCTCTTCCGCATTTCAGCCGTTTCCCTCATATTTACGTCTGTTTTCCGGCCTTCTGCGGATCTTAAAGTTTACATAAATCAGCCAGTTACACACAATAACACATATATATGAAAAAAATAACACCGGACCCATTTTAAATCAACGAATCCGGCGTCATATTATTACACTCTCACGACATTCTTTACTCGTGTCTATTCATTCAATGGCGGGTTCTGATACAGTTTCAGTTCTATCCATCTCCTCTCTTTTGCGATTGCTTTTTTCATGGGTTCATCGTTCTGTGCTTCCGCGATCTCTTCCAGACGATCAAGCATTGCCAGCTGGTCAAAAAGATGTCCGTTGTAATCCTTTTCACCCATATCTTCACCTCATTTAAACGATTCTGCGTATGGTCACAATATCCCTGTATGTGGCGGGGGTCAGCTTAATCCCGGTCTCCGGTGTGGAGGCGTGACAGATGGTGTTGTTGCCTATGTAAATGCCCACATGTCCGGAATAACAGACGATATCCCCGGGCTGGGCTTCCGAATAGGATACGGAATGCCCTGCGGACTGCTGTTCCCAGCTCGTTCTCGGTATGGAAATACCGAAATGGGAGTAAACTGCCTGGGTGAATCCGGAGCAGTCCACACCGTCGGTAAGACTGGTTCCTCCCAGAACATAGGGATTCCCAAGGAAATTCTGGGCGTAGGCGGCTATCTCATTTCCTTTTGCGGAACCGCCTCCTCCTGAACTATGCTGCCTGGGCTTTTCTTCTTCCTCTTCCTCCTCATATTCCCCTTCTTCCTCAGGGGCATATTCAAATTCATCCTCTTCGCTTTCCTGTTGGGATTCTTCCTTCTTCTTCTTCTCCTCCGATTTACCGGCGGCGGCTGCTTCCTCTGCGGCTTTCTTCCTTGCCTCTTCTTCAGCCTTTTTCTTCTTCGCTCTTGCCTCTTCCTCTGCCTTCTTCTTTGCGGCGGCAGCGGCTGCCTCGGCCTCCGCTATCTGCCGTATTTCCCTGTTCTGGGACGCTATCTCTTCCTTGTACTTCGCGGCTTTAGCCCTGGCAGAAGCCAGCTGGGCACCGAAATTCTCCACCTTTGAACGCTGTTCGTTTATAATCCTCTGCAGCTCGTTGGATTCCTCCTCATAGGTGGTCTTTATCTCGTTCAGCTCATCAAGCTCGTTCTGAAGCTGTATCTCCGTCTCCTTAACCTGTTTTCTGGTCTCCTGATATTCAATGAGCAGGTTCCTGTCATATTCGTATATCTCCTCCGCATAGGCGGATCTGTTCAGGATATCGGCAAAATCGGTGCTTCCGGAAAAGAATTCCGCATAGGGGCTGCCGGAACCGCCGTGCTCATACATATATCTGATACGGCGCTTCATGGCAGCATACTGTTTCTCTTCTCTTTTCTTTGCCTTCTCGTAGTCCTTCTTTGCCTTTTCTACGGCATCGGTCTTTGCCTTTATTTCATCCTCAATTATGGAAACGGAGGTGATTATCTGCGCAAGCTTCTCCTCGCTCTCCGCCATCTCTTCCTTTGCCTCTGCCTGTTCACTGGCGATATCCGCAGCTTCTTCCTCAGCAGCGTCCAGATTCTGCTGTGTCTTTGCCTGCTCTTTTTTTACATCCTGAGCAGTGCGGGCAGCAAAGGTATTGCACGCAAGGGCAGAGGTAAGTGTAATTGTGAGAAATACGGATATTATACGCTTCATGGGATCTGTTCCGCCCCGCATCCCTTTATACGGATTACGGGGATCCTCTACAGGTATTTATGGAGACTCCTAAGGTGCGGTTCTGTTACAGCTCGCAGGTACCTACCGTTCTGGGGAAGGGCAGCACATCCCGGATATTTTCCATTCCGGTTATGTACATTACGGCCCTCTCAAAACCCAGTCCGAAGCCTGCATGTCTGGTGGACCCGTATTTCCGGAGATCCATATAAAAGCCGTACTGTTCCTCCGTCATTCCCAGCTCCTCTATGCGGTTTTTAAGCTTTTCGTAATCATCTTCCCTCTGGGAGCCGCCAATTATTTCCCCGATACCCGGCACAAGGCAGTCCATGGCGGCAACAGTCTTTCCGTCCGGATTCTGTTTCATATAAAAGGCCTTTATCTCTTTGGGATAATCTGTCACGAACACAGGCTTTTTAAATATTGTTTCCGTGAGAAACCTCTCATGCTCTGTCTGGAGATCCGCTCCCCAGGACACCTTATATTCAAATTTGTCGTTATTCTTTTCAAGAAGCTCCACGGCTTCGGTGTAGGTAATACGCCCGAAGTCCGAATTCACTACATTTTCAAGCCTTTCAAGGAGCTTATGCTCCTTATCGATAAACTGGTTAAAGAATGCCATTTCCTCCGGAGCATTCTCAAGTACATAGGTTATTATGTACTTTATCATATCCTCCGCAAGAGCCATGTCGTCGGACAGGTCGGCAAAGGCTATCTCCGGCTCTATCATCCAGAATTCCGCCGCATGACGGGTGGTATTGGAGTTTTCAGCACGGAAGGTGGGTCCGAAGGTGTAGATATTCTTAAAGGCCTGGGCAAAGGTCTCGCCGTTAAGCTGGCCTGAAACCGTTAAATTTGTGGGCTTTCCGAAAAAGTCCCGGGTGTAGTCTGTCTCACCTTCTTCATTTACCGGTATTTCCTCAAAGGGAAGCGTGGTAACCTTAAACATCTCTCCGGCACCCTCTGCATCAGACCCTGTGATTATCGGTGTGTGGACATATACAAAATCCTTCTCCTGGAAGAACCTGTGTATGGCATAGGCTATAAGGGAACGTACCCTGAAAACGGCCTGGAAAGTATTGGTCCTGGGCCTCAGATGGGTGATGGTGCGTAAAAACTCCATGCTGTGGCGCTTGGGCTGCAGGGGGTAGTCAGGTGTGGACTGGCCCTCCACGGTAATAACCGATGCCTGGAGTTCAAAGGGCTGCTTTGCTTCAGGTGTTGCAACAAGGGTGCCCTTTGCAATGACCGCCGCTCCCACGTTCAGCCTGCATATCTCCTGAAAATTGTCCATGCTGTCGTGATAAACTACCTGCAGGGGCGCAAAAAAGGTACCGTCACTGATAACGAGAAAGCCAAAGGACTTGCTGTCCCTGTTTGTCCTTATCCAGCCGGCAACAGTTATCTCTTTGTCCGTGTATTTTTCCGCATCCTTAAAGATGCTGCGTAATTCCGTGATGTTTTCCATAATATTCTCCTTCTCTAAATACCGTTATAAGATCCCTCAGCTTCACTCGGGATAATATAGTATATAATCGGCTACCAGTTGATCATCTCAGGATTTTCTACCTTTGCATAACCAAAGAGCATCTCTTCTACCTTACGGGTGAGCACTGCCTCCTTAAAAGTATCCTGCGCGCCCTGCTCCTCTACGGAACTCTTAAATTCCTGTCCGCTGGAATATCCGTAGGTGGCGGCATCCTCCTCGTATTGGGCTTCTATATCCTTATCGGTAACAGTGATGTTTTCCGCTTCTGCCAGCGCCCTGATAAGAAGCTGCTGCTCCGCAATGGTCATCGCATAGGCCTCCAGTGTATCGTCAAAGTCTTTTTCCGTCATGCCCTGCTGGGTAAGATAGGTGGAAAGATCCATGCCGTACATCTGCAGGCTCTTTTCAAAGCTTTCCTTCTGGGATTTTTTATTTTCCTCGATAAGCCACTTCGGAAGATCCTCTCCTGAGCTTATGACCGCATTGTTCTGGGCAGCCTGCAGAAGCTCTCCATATGCCTGGCTTCTGGCGGATATCCCTTTACTCTTTGAGATATCCTCCTTCAGTTTCGTCCTGTACTCTGCTACGGTATTGACATTGCTGTCCAGCTCATGGGCCAGTTCATCAGTAAGATCGGGCACTACGTTTTCCTTTATGGAGTTCACGGTAACCGTAAACACCACATCCTGCCCCGCCAGTTCTTCAGAATGATACTGCTCAGGGAAGGTGAGGTTTAATTCCCTGGTCTCTCCTATCTCAGCCCCGATAAGTCCGTCCTCAAAACCGTCGATAAAACTGTGGCTGCCGATCTCCAGATCACGTCCCGCTGCCGTTCCGCCCTGAAACGCCACACCGTCCTTCTTTCCTTCGTAGTCGATATTTACAACATCCCCGTTCTGAACCGGTCTTCCTGTCACTTCCTTCTGTGTGGTGCGTGATGCCAGAGCGTCCTCCTCCGCTTCCTTAAGCTCCTCATCGGTCACATTGGTGTCATTAAGCTTTACGCTTAAGCCCTTGTATTCCCCCAGTGTCACATATTTTGCAAGATCCAGATCCTCTTCCCCGGAGCTGCTGCTCTCACTCTTTTCTCCGTCACTGCCGTTACCTCCGGACTTGCCGTCCTTCCCTGCGCAGCCTGTAAACACCAGAATAACAGCGAACAAAGCTGCCAAAACCATTGATTTTTTCATAAACTCCTCTTTTCCGGGCTCTCCTTTAAGCCTCTGTTATTTTAAAGGCTTTGCGCCGGCCTTTGCCTGCAGATTGTCCCGCCACTGGGCAAATTTAGACTTCTTCTTCGGCGGTGCCGGTGCTATGGAACCCCTTATCCCCTTCATTTCCGTTATATACAGGCCGCTTACGGTGGCCTTTACTTCTTTTTTCACCGGAGCTATATCAAATACGGATATGTCCGCAATAAAGGTCATGATCTGCGGTCCCACCTTTGCCTTTATGACAGGCACTCTCGTAGCCCTCAGGTACCAGGGCGTCTGCTGCAGGACCATGTCAGGAAATCCGGCATCCTTTATCTTCATTTTTTTCTTGTCGATTATCAGCATGGATACCGTCTGTTTTACCGCATCCATCGCTGCCTGCTGCTCCGCCTGTTTTTTCTCCGCCCTTTTCCCGAGGAAGATAAGTGCTACGAGAATAATGGCGAGCACAGCCAGTATCACGATAAGTACTATGGTAACTGTGTTCATCTATCGTTTACGTCCTTTCAATCATAATCCAGCATTTCTTCCATGTTGTCATAGAGCTCGTTCAGATACTCCTTAAGCTCATCCCGTATCTCGGGGTTCCTCAGGGCAAATTCGATATTCGCCTGAAGGAATCCGGCCTTTGAACCCACGTCATACCTGTGTCCCTTAAATATATAGGCATACATGGCCTGTTCCGAGGCAAGCCTCTTCATGGCGTCCGTAAGCTGTATTTCGCCCCCTGCGCCCTTTTCCTGGGTCTCAAGAAACCTGAAGATATCGGGCGTAAGGATATAACGGCCAAGGATCGCTATATTGCTTGGCGCTTCCTCGAGGGAGGGCTTCTCCACCAGCCCCTTAACCTTATAAACGCCGTCATCCACCGGTTTTCCGTCCACTATGCCGTATTTATGTACCATATCATCACTGACCTTCTGCACTCCCACGATAGAGGTCTGGTATTCATCAAACACCTCTATCATCTGCTGCAGGCAGGGCTTTCTCGATATGACCACGTCATCCCCGAGTAGCACCGCAAAGGGCTCATTTCCAATGAAATGACTGGCTGTGAGCACCGCATGTCCCAGTCCCAGAGGCTGTTTCTGCCGGATAAAATGGATGTTTGCTATACCGGGGATCTCCTTGACCATTTCCAGCATATCATCCTTGCCGTCCTTTTCCAGCTCCATCTCCAGCTCTATGGATCTGTCAAAATGATCCTCTATGGAACGCTTGTTTCTCCCGGTCACAACGATTATGTCTTCTATTCCGGCTGCTGCCGCCTCTTCAACGATATACTGTATCGTGGGCTTGTCCACTATTGGGAGCATTTCCTTGGGCTGTGCCTTTGTAGCCGGCAAAAATCTGGTTCCAAGTCCCGCTGCGGGAATGACTGCTTTTCTTACCTTCAAAATCCTACCTCCTTGGGGTTATATCAAGCGAAAGCTGGCAGTCTGCCACAAATTCATAATTGAATTCCAGACCGTAGTCCACCTCCGCGTGTATCCTGTCATCACTTTCTTCCACGCTGATCCTGTCAGTATTCACCCCCACCATCAGGGCCCCAAAAGGGGTCACATAGCTGGTCAGGGTCTTTTCCTTGTCCATAAAAGTCATATGGAGCTGGGTTCCGCCTCTCCGGGTTAGCTCCATCGCCTTTTCATCAAAAGCAAGGATATTCTTTGTCGGGGTGCCGTCTTCTTCGTACTGTTCAAACCTCAGAAAATGCCGGCCGTCCTTCGCGTTGTATTTCCCGTTGACCAGGATCTCAACCGCATCCTCATCACTGCTTTCATCTATCTGCAATCCCTTGATCGCCACCAAAACATCTTTCTTCATAATCAGTCACCCACAGCTTCAAGCCTTCTTTTTCTTCCGGGTTTTGTTCTCTTTTTCCAGCTGGTAATAAATACCCAGCTCCTGGTCGTCGATATGGAGCTTAATAAGCTCCACAGCCGTATTGTTTTCCCCGTTTTCAAAAGCCAGGCATATTGCTTCATGCTCCTCCACCAGATGCTCATGATCCCTTGCATCCTTTAAATACTCATACTGATACCGGAAAAGCTGTTCCCTCAGATGCTGGAGTATGTCCATTATCCTTGCGTTTCCGGCCGCCTTTGCGATAGCTTCATGGAATACAAAATCCATATCCGCCATAGTAACCGTATCCCCGCTCCTTACCGCATCCCTGAAGTTCCGGTTGTGCTCCCGAAGCTCCTGCAGCTGCTCCTTTGTGATTCGCCCGCAGGCTGCATTCACAGTGAAAGCCTCCAGGGTACGCCTGGCCTCCAGCATGTCCTCCAACTGTTTATTGTCAATACTGGCCACATGTGCGCCTCTTCTCGGCAGCAGCACCGCCAGACCTTCCTGTTCCAGCATCCTTATGGCTTCCCTGACAGGGGTCCTTGAAACCCCCAGCTTCTCCGCCAGCGAAACCTCCATAAGCCTCTCCCCCGGCTTTAATTCCCCATGAAGTATCTGCAGTCTCAGCTGATTAAAAACCGTATCCCTTAACGGAAGAAAGGCATCATTTGCCGTATCAAGATATGATGGTAAACTCATGTACTGTAAACCTCCGTAAGTATCACGTCAAACCCGGGAAATACTTTTTTTCCCTCTTCTGCCGTGCTCTTCAGCAGCTCCCTGTCCTCATCCAGGGCAAAAACCGTAGGTCCGCTTCCGCTCATAAGCACTCCGCGGAGGCGCTTTTTAAGCAGAAAATCCTTTATCTCTGAAATTTCCGGCACCTTTTTCAGTGCCGTCTTTTCCAGTACATTCCCTAACAGCCGCCCGAGAAGCGCAATATTTCCCTTCTCTATGGCTGATATGATGGCTTCAATATCCGGGTGGACGTTATCTTCGTTTTTATCGTAGTCCCCGTAGGCTTCCGCGGTAGAGATCCCCTTGTCCGGCTTGATAAGCAGAACACCGCAATCCTTAAATCCCGGTATCACCGGGGTCAGCAGTTCACCGATCCCTTCAGACAGCATGGTGCCCCCTTCTAAACAATAGGGAACATCTGCTCCCAATGTCACACCGAGGCGCTTTAATTCTTCCCTACCAAGTCCAAGGGAAAAAAGGCTGTTTATTGAACGCATCACCGCTGCCGCATCACTGCTGCCTCCGGCCAGCCCTGCAGATACAGGAATATGCTTCTCTATCTCTATCTTAATGCCCTCTTTTATATCGTATCTTTCCTTCAAAAGGTGGGCCGCCCTGTATGCCAGATTATGCTCATCATCCGGTACCGCCCCGCTGTCTGTTACCGTCTTTATTCCGTATTCCGGGTCTTCTATACTTACCGTTATAATATCGTGGAGTTCCAGGGTCTGCATCACCATCTTAAGGAGGTGATAACCGTCATCCCGCTTTCCCACGATGTCCAGTCCCAGATTGATCTTGGCATGAGCCTGTCCGATTGTATACTGTTTTTTGTTCATGATTGTATACATTTTCGTTCAATTACATAAAAAAGTCAATAGTAGGTTACTATTCACCTGTTCCGGGACTTCATCTGGTACATCCGCTGGTCTGCCAGATAATATACCTCCTCTGTGGTATGACCCTGTACCTCATCCCTGCCTGCTAAGCCGTATGCGGCGTGTACCGGAAATTCCAGGGATCTTCCCGCCCCTTTCTCCATGCTTTTCAGCCACTGCAGCCGGCGGATGAGCTCCTGACGCCCTGCTTCATCTGAGATCACGAGAAATTCATCCCCTCCGGGTCTTATGACATCTGCCACATCAGAGAAACAGCGTGAGAGGAGATCCGCAAAGGTGATGAGCAGCCTGTCTCCCTCCGAATGTCCGCGGCTGTCATTTATTTTCTTCAGTCCATCCACGTCAAAGCTTATCATATGATAATCCCTGTCCGATTTATCCAGTTCTTCCATTTTATCCTTACAGAAGGCTCTGTTTAAGAGTCCTGTAAGACCGTCGGTATACGCCAGCTTCTTAAGGGTCTTTTCTTCCGCACGTTTCAGATATGCATCATACAGCTCGTAGATATATGAGGCCATCATCATCATTACCAGGAATACTGATCCATAGAGAAGGAAGGAATGTCTCAGAACGGAGAAACGGAAATTTATCTGGTCATTCAGGATATACCGTACGATTTCCATTATGATAAAGAAAAAGCATACCAGAAATTCCCTGAATCTGGCATTGGCTCCGTTTCGCTTATCCTTATGTCTTCTCCATTCAATGACGGCCACTATGATTATACTGGTCAGACCCGTTATCTGGAAAAACTTTGAGGCAACACAAATATGAATTTTATTAAGCAGTGTCAGTGCCACCACAGCAAAGATAATGAACTGGTTCAGGTAAAAGACCGCTTTCTGGGCGATCACCTCCCCTTTTGTCTTGTCGCTGTGACCGCCGGAAATGATCCTGAGAATAGGAAGTATAGAGATTATCCCGAAAAAATACCTGCAGTAGGTATTATATTTGAAATTCAGGGAAAACAGCTGAACCGCATTGGTCTCGCAGAGATTCCAGCAGCCGACTATGAAAAACAGCATCCCTATCTGGTTTATCCTTTCCCACTCATAATCCATTACCGCAAGGATAAAAGAAATTACCAGAATTATAAGACCTGCCGTAACAAGGGAAAGGGACAGGGACACGGGATAGATATTGTCATTCAGATAATCAATAAAACCCCAGTTTGTGTCATCAAGGACCACTCCGGTCAGATAGGAAAAGGCGTTGTTCTCCGCAGCTCTTATGACAATGCTGATCTGCCGGCCCTGACTGCCGTCCGGTACACGGATGATGTGCACTGCGTTTCCCACCATACTGCCCTCTGCGTATTCGCCGGATCCGTAGCCATATATGGCTGAGCCTTTGACGTCTACGGATATTGTAGAGAGCGTCAGCGGAAAGACTACCGCACTGCCGTCATTCATACTGAAGGGCAGAAAATTACTGAGAAAAATGAACTCGCCCTTTTTTATTCCTCCGGGTATGCGGAAGTTCTCCAGATCCACGTCATAGTACGTTTCACCCCGTAATACCACGTTCCAGCCTCTGTTGAACCTGGTTACCCTGTACCTGGAGGTGCCTTTTATCAGTGTGAAAAAACCCAGTGTCATCAGAACCACCAGGAGCAACACCAGAATATAGCATACTTTCAAAAGACGTTTCGACATTTCAGTTTCTTTCTTTTTTAAGGCTTCTCTTCATTTCGTACATTCTCTTGTCCGCCAGGCGGTACACATCCTCCGGATCTGTATATCCGCTCTCGGCGCTACCTGCTATCCCGTAGGACGCATCTATTGAGAAGCGGAAATTGTTCTCCATTTCAACTATCTTTTCCAGCTTCTTAATAAGTGCCGCTTTCCTGTAAACCTCATCTTCGGAAAGACCTGTTGTGATATAAAGGAATTCATCTCCCCCTACTCTGTAAAGATCATCACTGCCTCCCAGCGCCTTGGAAGCGGCCTCCGCAAACACCTGTATATATTCGTCTCCCTGAAGGTGTCCGAAATGGTCATTCACGTCTTTTAAGCCATTCAGATCCATATTGAGTATCACAAAATCCTCTCCGGATTCTTTAAGCTCCGTGAAGCGCCTTTCACACATGCCCCTGTTCATGAGACCCGTCATCTGATCCCTGTTTGCCAGCTTCTGCAGCCGTTCTCGCTCCGTATCCTTTAACCGCATGTCATATATTTCCAACAGGAATCCTATGGTCATCACCACATCCAGTGTCAGCACGGCAAGGGGTGTCGTTATGGTGTTCATCCTCACAGTGAGCTCGTATACCATGCTTACCACATAATAAACGGATACCTCCAGTACCGTTATGGCCGAAATAAAGTAAAGTCCAACCTGAAACAGCCGCTCTGCCGCTTTCATCCTGCGCCATTTGGAATTCCCGGCAAACAACAGACAGGTGGTATAGGGTATCAGCAGCAAATGGTAGATCCCTACTATCTCTGTCACGTCTAAAATATCCGTGACCTGTAATATAAGAGCTGCAAGGAAATACAATCCTGAAACCACGGTGACGAAGATTATCACCTTTCTGCCAAGAGGAGACGCGGAACGTCTGAAATGAAGGCTTAGGAAAAGAGCCGGAAAGGGCATTATATACAGGGAAAGATATTCCATAATGCTGTTTAACGTGATATCGCCGGAAAAAAGCTGCAGGGCTTTAATTGTGGAAAGACACCATATCCCGGCTGCGCAGGAAAAGACGCCTATTATGGCCAGAGGATAGAATCTCCTGTCCATATAGATGGCCGGTACCGAGAGTATGATAAGTGCTATCCCGGCAATAATCATGAAGAGTCCGGAAAAGATACCGAAAATCCTTTCCTTCGCAAACATGGATATGGCTTCGTCCGCCGGAGTAATGACTATTTCAGGAGCCGCGGTAACAGCGTCATCCTCGGAAGCTATGAGCTCGATCTTCATCATTTTTCCGTAATAGCTGGTGGGGAGCAGGACAAAATGGTATCCGCTGCCAACCATACGCTGCTTTGCCACATCAACAAAACCATAGCTGTATATCTGCCGGTCATCTATCATGACCCGGACTGCTGATAGTCTGGAATATACCCTTAAAGTAAGGGGATCATGGGAATCCACTATCAGAGGATGGGACATGCTTATCACTTCCCGGCGTTTCACATCGGTAAATACATCGGACATATCTTCAAGAGGTATGTTCTCAAAGATCTTATCTCCCCTTCTTAACTTCCAGCCCCTGGGAAGTTCAAATTCCTGACCCTCATTAAAATGGATGGCAAGACCTCCGAAAAAAAGAACCACAAGAACAACAGCCGTAAGAATGCTTCCGGCTATTTTCAATGTGTCTTTTCTTTTAAGCTTGCAGCCAAATAACATGCACTTTTCCTACAGCCTGTCCGCTATCAGCGCCACAACTATTCCCAGAACACACCCTGCCAATACCTGCATGGGGGTGTGCCCCACCAGCTCTTTCAGCTTCACATCCATGCTTATGCTTTCCTCACTCAGTCTGTCAAGGAGCTCAAACATCTCATTTATCACCTGGGCCTGTTTGCCTGTTTCCAGCCTCACTCCCATTGCGTCATGCATGACCACAATGGCAAGGATCGCTGCTATGGCAAAATACGGAGAAGAAAAACCGCATTGCAGCCCCGTCATGACCGCAACACTTGTGACAGTAGCGGAATGAGCACTGGGCATACCTCCGTCCCCGGTGAGACGCCGGATATCCAGCCTTCTATTTATTAGCGCGAAAATAATGGTCTTCAGAACCTGGGCCACCGCCCATCCGATGATACCTGTTATCAGTATTTTATTGCTAAGGATTTCTTCTATTAAAGGCATAGGGGAATCGTACAGAATTTCTTCAATTATGTCAACGGAAAATCATCGCAGTTCGGGATGAGCCATACAACAAAGGAGCCGCATCTCTACGGCTCCCCATAACTTAAGATGAATACCGGTTACTGTTATTCAGTGGATTGGCAGTCCGCTGAATTGTAATGAATTCCGGTTTCAGAATTTGGATTCTCCGGCAGCTTCCATAGCGGCCTTTTTTACTTCCTCAAGAGAAGATCCGCCTTCGGATTCGGCTGCAGCGGCTGCTGCGCCTTCTACCATGGGACAGTCCACCATTTCGATTCTTTTTCCTTCCATATTCTCTATGACCATCTCCGTGGTCATGCATGAAGAACCCATATCCATGATAACTATCACACCGTCATCGCTGTAAACAGATTCAATAGCAGCTTCTATCCTCTCGTAGCTGGTGCCAAAGCCGCCATCTTCCAGTCCTCCGGCAGCAACTATCGGGCATTCACCGGAGATAAGCCTTGAAAGCTCCACAACACCTTCAGCCAGCTTTTTACTGTGGGAAACGATTACTATTCCTACCACGATAATACCTCCTTGATCCTGGGACAGTTAATACAGTGCTGCTATGGATTCCAGAAGCAGGGTAAATGATGTGGCTCCGGGATCCTGATGCCCTATGGACCGCTCGCCCACATAGCTGGCACGTCCTTTAGTTGCTATGATGGTCTTTGTATATTCAACACCTTCTTTTGCGGCCTGTACTCCGTCCGCAAGAAATTCCGAAGGTGATTTTCCGGCGTCAACACCCTTCTTTATGGCATTGACAGCAGGTATCATGGCGTCGAGCATGGTCTTTTCGCCCTGCTCTGCTTTACCGCGAAGCTGTACGCCTCCCACTGCCGCTTCCATGATGTCGATAAAATCATCGGCATCTATCTCATTCTTTCCGGCCACTGCTGCTCCGGCCTTCATGAAAGCCGTACCGTAAAGAGGCCCCGAAGAACCTCCCACGGTGGACACCAGATCCATTCCGGTCTTTTTTAGTATGGAACCGATATCGCTGTTTTCGATTCCGGGAAGATCCTCAAGCACCTTCTGAAATCCCCTGTCCATATTGATGCCGTGGTCATTATCTCCTATGGGAGCATCCAGATCCGTTAAAAACTGGGCATTCTCATGGATTATCTCCGCCATGACCTTAATGATCTCAACTACTTTTTTATTATCAGTCATATTGTTATTTCCCTCTATAATTATTTTCGGGGCCACGCCACGTATGTACCCCTGCCGGGCGTGGCCTCTTTATTACCAGAAAGCTTTAAAGCACCTTAAATGCAGGAGTGTCGGCACTTGCATCCAGAAGGCTCTTAAGCTCATCATCGAGCTTCAGAAGTGAAATGGAGAAGCCTTCCATCTCAAGACTTGTCATATACTCGCCGACAAAGGTCTTATAAACATTGATATTTTTTAACTTCAGCACGTCGCTTACGTGGTTGTTGACTATAAGAAGCTCCATAAGAGGTGTTGCGCCGCAGCCGTTGATCATAACAGCCACATCTGATCCTGTATAGTCTATGTCTGCAAGGATCTTGTCTAAGAGCTGGTCAACGATCTGGTCTGCCTTCTGTATCTTCTCCTTATGTGTGCCGGGCTCGCCGTGGATACCGATACCGATTTCCATCTCATCCTCAGCTATTTCAAAGCCGGGCTTTCCTGCTGCGGGAACCGTACAGGGGGTGATAGCCATACTCATGGAACGTACATTGGCAATAACCTTCTCTGCTACAGCCTTAACATCCTCAAGGCTTGCGCCGGTCTCAGCCTTTGCACCTGCGATCTTGTGAACGAACACGGTACCGGCTATGCCTCTGCGTCCGACAGTGTAAAGAGAACCGTCAACGGCAACATCATCATTAACAACAACTTCGTCAACCTTTATACCCTCATCCCTGGCCATGTCAGCAGCCATTTCAAAGTTCATTACATCACCGGTATAATTCTTTACAACCATGAGAACACCCTGGTCTGTAGCGATCTCCTTTATTCCGGCAAATACCTGGTCAGGTGTGGGAGAAGTGAATACTGCGCCTGCTACTGCAGCATCCAGCATGCCTTTTCCTACATAACCTGCATGTGCAGGCTCATGTCCGCTGCCGCCGCCGCTTATAAGTGCAACCTTGCCTTCTTTTTTGTCTGAACGTACAACAACAGTGGTACCATCAATCCTTCTTACATAATCGGGATAAGCCTTTACCAGACCTTCGACCATCTGCTCCTCAACCTGGTTTGTTTCATTAATGATCTTCTTCATGCCGTAATTTTCCTCCTTACATAAACTGGATAAAATAATGCCCGGCAGCAGTCCCGCCGCCCTGATTTAACAACTGTAAAACAGTTTATTGGTAAATATGCAGAGGGATGATGTGGCACCCGTCTGTATATTTCACAAAGTTAAACTGATTTTATATCAATTTCCCGTTATTTTCAACAATAATACATAAAAAATTGAAAATCATTTCCGGTCTGTGGTATACTTCGATACGTTGACGCTTTAAAGCCACATAGATTATGGGAGTGGCTCTCATATCATAATTCAGGGGGTATAACAATGCCAATTACAGATCTTCTTGAAAAAAACGCAAAACTGTACAGAAACGAGGTTGCCCTGGTGGAGCTCAATCCGGGAATGAAGGAGGTGCGGCGCATCACCTGGAAGGACTATTCCCTGATCCAGCGGACCGAGGATCTTCCTTACCGCCACGAGATCACCTGGGGTGTATTTGACGAAAAGGCAAACAGAGTGGCAAACATGCTGCTCTCCAAGGGGATAAAAAAGGGTGAAAAGGTGGCCATCCTGATGATGAACAGCCTGGAGTGGCTCCCGATCTATTTCGGTATTTTAAAGACCGGTGCCCTGGCAGTTCCCTTTAATTTCCGCTATTCCTCAGAGGAGATTGAATACTGCGCGGATCTTGCCGATGTGAGCATTCTCTTCTTCGGTCCCCAGTTCATAGGAAGGATCGAGGCCATCGAGCCGAAATTAAGCCAGGGCAGGCTTCTCATCTATGTAGGGGAAAACTGTCCCACCTTTGCGGACAGTTATCTCGAACTCACGGCTGACTGTTCAAGCCGTTCTCCCCTTATCCCCTTAAACGACGACGATGAGGCCGCCATATACTTCTCATCCGGTACCACGGGCTTCCCAAAGGCAATTCTCCATAAGCACAGATCTCTTTCACAGTCTGCTGTCGTTGAGCAGAAGCACCATCTGCAGGAACATGACGACGTTTTCTTATGCATTCCGCCCCTTTATCACACCGGAGCGAAGATGCACTGGTTCGGAAGCCTTATCTCCGGCAGTAAGGCCGTGCTGTTAAAGGGCACGGAGCCCGAGGTGATATTAAAGGCTGTATCCGAAGAAAAATGCACCATAGTATGGCTTCTGGTGCCCTGGGCCCAGGATATACTCGATGCTCTGGACAGAGGTGATATTAAGCTTTCCGATTATCCGAACCTGAAACAGTGGCGCTTAATGCATATAGGCGCCCAGCCTGTTCCTCCATCGCTTATCCGGCACTGGAAGGACTACTTCCCGGATCATGATTATGACACGAACTACGGTCTCTCGGAATCCATAGGCCCCGGCTGTGTACATCTGGGCCTCCACAACGAGCACAAGATCGGTGCCATCGGTATCCCCGGCTACAACTGGGAAACAAAAATCGTGGATGACGACTATAATATTGTTCCCCAGGGAAAAGAGGGTGAGCTCTGCGTAAAGGGTCCCGGCGTCATGGAGTGCTACTACCGCAATCCCGAAGCCTCAGCAGAGGTGCTTCCCGGTGACGGATGGCTTAAAACCGGGGATGTGGCCATGCAGGATGAGGATGGTTTCATTTTCCTGGTAGACAGGAAGAAGGACGTGATAGTTTCCGGAGGAGAAAACCTGTATCCCGTACAGATAGAGGACTTCCTCCGTGGTAATGATAAGATAAACGATGTGGCGGTCATCGGGCTTCCGGACAAGCGGCTCGGGGAAATTGCAGGAGCCATAATCCAGCTTAAAGAGGGAATGGAGGCCACGGAAGAAGAGATAAATGCTTTCTGTGAAGGACTTCCCCGCTACAAACGCCCCCATAGGATCATTTTCGCCGAAGTGCCCAGAAATGCTACAGGAAAGATTGAAAAGCCGGTGCTGAGAAAGCGTTACGGCGCCGACAAGCTGGTGGCCAAGGAAATACAGAAGGACGTCTGAAAACCGGCTATTTCCCGTAACCATTCGCCGTGGACTTATCACGCACATAATGTATGATGCCCCCGCGTCGAGTGGCTCGAAGCCGAATATTCAATTAAAGGAGAGTAAAGTACAATGCAGACCATGGTTTTAAGTTCGGTGTTACTGATCATTTTTTTCGCGGTGATGATAGGTGTGGGCTTCTACACCAGGAACATGGCCCGGGACGTTGAAGGTTTTGCGCTGGGAGGGCGCACCGTGGGTCCCTGGCTTACGGCTTTTGCTTTCGGCACATCCTATTTTTCAGCTGTTATCTTTGTGGGATATGCCGGACAGTTCGGCTGGCTCTACGGTATGTCCGCCACCTGGGCGGGTCTGGGAAACGCCTTTATCGGTTCCCTCCTTGCCTGGAATATTCTTGGCAGACGCACCAGGATCATGACCCAGAAGCTGGACGCAAAGACCATGCCGGACTTCTTCGGAAAGAGATTCAACTCCGATTTCCTGAAGGTAACGGCATCTATTATAGTCTTCATTTTCCTGATACCCTATACGGCATCTCTTTACAACGGCCTTTCAAGCCTTTTTGGCCTTGTTTTTGAAGTACCCTACTGGCTTGTCATCGCCATAATGGCAGTGCTCACCGGTATTTATGTGGTATTCGGAGGCTACACCGCTACAGCCATCAATGACTTCATTCAGGGAATAATCATGCTCTTCGGTATCGCAGCCGTCATAATCGCTGTCTTAAATGACAACGGCGGTCTGGTGGAAGCCGCCAGGAGGCTTTCTGAAATACCTGCCGATAACTGGGAGCACGGGGCTTTCTCTTCCTTCCTCGGACCTGACCCCTTAGCTCTCCTCTTCGTGGTCATCCTCACATCTCTGGGAACCTGGGGACTTCCCCAGATGGTAAGCAAATTCTACGCCATCAAGAGTGAAAAGGACATCCATAAGGGAACCATCATATCCACCTTCTTCGCCATCGTTGTGGCTGGCGGATGTTACTTCTTAGGCGGGTTCGGAAGACTCTACGGCGACAAGATCGCCTACAACGAAGCCACCGGCAAGCCCCTTTTTGACACCATTGTTCCCACCATGCTGTCAACCCTGCCTTCCATGGTCATCGCTATCGTGATCGTCCTGGTACTGGCTGCGTCAATGTCCACCCTTTCTTCACTGGTGTTGACATCCAGCTCTACCTTTACCCTGGACGTTATTAAGACCGCAAAAAAGGATATGTCCGAAAAGAAGCAGGTCACCTATATGCGTGTCTTTATTCTTTTCTTCATTCTGATCTCTGCAGTGATCGCGATCGTAAAGGATTCCTATCCCGGTCTCACCTTCATCGCCCAGATGATGGGCGTTTCATGGGGAGCCCTGGCCGGTGCCTTTCTGGCTCCCTTCCTTTACGGGCTTTACTGGAAAAAGGTTACTCCCGCCTCAGTTGGTGCCTGCTATATCTGGGGATGTGCCATAGCTCTCGTACAGCTCTTCGTTACCCTTTCCGGCACTGATGTTTCAGGCTGGGGCCCTGTTTTAGGCTACATCTTCAAGTCCTCCATCAATTCCGGCGTTATCGCCATGGTGGGCGGCCTTATCGTGGTTCCCGTGGTAAGCCTGTTTACCGGAAAAATGGATGAGGGTACTGTGGACGAAATGTTCACAAGCTTTGAAAGAAAAGTCCAGGTTCCTCAGAAGGAAGCTCTGGATTAAGACAGCAACTGCATGAGATTTATTCATTTTTAAAACGGAGGTAAATATTTATGGATAATTTTAAGACCGGCACCAAATGCGTACAGGCAGGTTACAGGCCCGGAAACGGGGAGCCAAGACAGATCCCCATTGTTCAGTCTACCACTTTCAAATATGACACCAGCGAGGATATGGGTAAGCTCTTTGATCTGGAAGAGAGCGGATATTTTTACACCCGGCTTCAGAACCCCACAAACGACTACGTGGCTGCAAAGATCGCCTCTCTTGAGGGGGGAAGCGCCGGAATGCTCACCAGCTCCGGACAGGCCGCAAATTTCTTTGCTCTCTTCAATATCTGCGAAAACGGAAGCCATATCGTCTCTTCATCCTCTATCTACGGAGGAACCTTTAACCTTATTGGCGTTACCATGGCAAAGATGGGAATTGACGTAACCTTTGTTGCTCCGGATGCTTCCGAAGAAGAACTCAATGCCGCTTTCAGGGAGAATACCCGGGCTGTCTTCGGCGAAACCATTGCAAACCCGGCACTTACTGTGCTTGATATAGAAAAATTTGCCAATGCAGCCCACGCCCATGGTGTTCCCCTTATAGTGGACAACACCTTCCCTACTCCCGTTAACTGCCGTCCCATTGAATGGGGAGCAGACATTGTTACCCATTCCACCACAAAATATATGGACGGGCACGGAGCTGCGGTAGGCGGTGCCATCGTAGATTCCGGAAAATTCGACTGGATGGCCCACAGGGATAAATTTCCGGGTCTTACAACCCCGGATGATTCCTATCACGGTATTGTTTATGCGGAAAAATTCGGCCTGGAAGGGGCCTTTATCACCAAATGTACTTCACAGCTTATGCGGGATTTCGGCTGTATCCAGTCACCCCAGAACGCCTTCCTCTTAAATCTCGGGCTGGAGTCCCTTCATGTAAGAATGCCGCGGCATGTGGAAAACGGAAGAGCCGTGGCCGAATTCCTTTCCGGACGGGAGGAAGTTGCTAAGGTAAGCTTTCCGGATCTCCCCTCCGACCCCTACTATCCGCTGGCAAAGAAATATCTGCCCCACGGCGGCTGCGGAGTTGTATCCTTTGAACTGAAAGGGGGAAGAGGCGCCGCCCTGGAATTCATGCGCAAGCTTAAGCTCGCAGCTATCGAGACCCATGTGGCAGACGCCAGAACCTGCTGCTTAAACCCTGCCACCAGCACCCACCGTCAGATGACGGATGAACAGCTCTCCGCAGCCGGTATTCCTGCAGGCCTTGTGCGTATGTCCTGCGGGCTGGAGGACAAGGAAGATCTCATTGCAGACATAGCTAGCGCCTTGTAAATGTTACAGAATTAAGGATTGTTTTTAAAAATGTTTTAAAATTATGTGGCTATTGCTGAATAATTCTGTTATAATTACCTTGCTGTTCAGCAGTATCGCGAGGATTGGAGGAACCATATGAACAAAACAGAGTTAATTGAGGCAATTGCAAAGCAGACCAAATTATCAAAGAAGGATACCGATGCAACGCTTAAGGCTCTGACCGAGGTTATCGGTAAAGAACTTAAGAAGGGTGGAAAGGTTCAGCTTATCGGCTTCGGTACTTTCGACGTTGTGAAGAGGGCAGCAAGGAAGGGACGCAATCCCCAGACCGGAAAAGAGATCAAGATTGCAGCTTCCAAGGCTCCGAAGTTTAAGGCAGGAAAAGCCCTTAAGGATCTTGTGAACGGAAGCAAAAAGAAATAAGTTACTGATAATTTGCATTTCAAAGGGGGCCTGCCGGTTTTTGCCGGCAGGCAATTTTAACGAGAGGATAATTGTGATATGTATATAGTCTGTCTTGATATGGAAGGTGTGCTTGTGCCGGAGATATGGATCGCCTTTGCGGAAGCCACAGGCATACCGGAACTTAAGAGAACCACCAGGGACGAGCCTGATTACGATAAACTGATGGCTTTCCGCCTGTCTGTTCTTAAGGAACATAAGCTGGGTCTTAAGGAAATACAGGATGTTATCTCCGGGATAGATCCTCTGCCGGGAGCTAAAGAGTTCCTGGACAGGCTCAGGGAAGAGACCGAAGTACTTATTTTAAGTGATACCTTTACACAGTTTGCAAAACCACTGATAAGGAAACTTAACTATCCCACTCTGTTCTGCAATACACTGGAGGTATCTCCTTCCGGAGAGATCACCGGATACCGTATGCGGGTTAAGGATTCCAAGCTTTCCACCGTCAGGGCACTCCAATCCATAGGCTTTGAAACCATAGCCGCCGGAGATTCCTTTAATGACCTCAAAATGATAAAGGCCGGCAGATCCGGATTTTTATTCAGATCCACCGACCAGATAATCAGGGATAATCCCGATATCCCTGCCTTTACGGAATTTGACGGGCTATTTGAAGCTATCATGAAGGCCATGTCCTGATACGATCCAAGATTGGCAGAACAAACGTGCTTTGCGGCAAAGCCGCATAAGCAATATGCATAATAAATCGCTCAGACAAACTTGCTTGTCTGAGCGATTTTTATGCATATTCGCCAAGGCACAAAGTGCCTTGCGACGTTTGTCCTGCCAATCTTGCGGTCTATACAAAGAAATTCGCCGTGGTCTGCTTCATTTCATCTTCATCACGTTTCTGCATGATCATTTTCATATTATCGAGAAGCTGTCCCTGCTTATTCTCATTATACCTGTCCACCATCTCCTGCAGCTCATCTTTAATGGAGCTTGAAGCCATGGTATTGTAAATAGCGTTCTGATTATATGCTTCCTGTGCTGTCAGGGCATTCTGCTGGGCTCCGTTAGCTGCTCTCTGATCGCTGACCTTCTTTATGGCGTCATCAATCTTTGAAATATCAAAGTTCCCTCTTACGTCAAAGTCCTCTATACCAAGCTGTTTTAACAGGGAGCTGGAGCCGCTGATGCCAACAGTAGTCTTGTTACCGTCCGTCACGATATCAATATTCTCTCTACTGCCGTTAAGGAGATTTGTCTCGTTATATTTTGCCGTTCCTGCGATATCATTTATGCCCTTCTTATAATTATCAATCTGGCTTTGGATATCCGCCTTGTCACTGGCTGAAGTAAGACCGTTCGAGGCCTTTACAGCCAGCTCCCTTATGGACTGGAGATAGTCCGTGATCTGGGACTGGGCACCATCAGCGATCTTTATTAAAGACTGACCCTCCTTCACGTTCTCTGTTCCGGCTTTAAGCCCGCCTATCTGAGAAACAGCCTTTTCTCCTATGGCTATGTCAGATGTATTTATGTATCCGCTGTAGCTGCCGGTATATCCGTAGCTTCCGAATGAAGAAATAGAATCCATACGCCACCTCTCTTTCTTCTTAATTCCATACCGATCCTGCTGATCCTACCGGTATAATGGTTCTATAAACGTACTTCTGATTGCATAATACCACAAACCCGGGATTGTATACATGAATATTCTGTAAACTTTTTATAAAATCCTCAATCTCTTTTAAATACATCCCTTGTATAAACCTTATCCTTCACATCATCGAGACAGCTATCGTAGCGGTTTGCGATGATGGCGTCAGAGGCTTTCTTAAATCTTTCAAGATCATTTACGATAAGTGAGCCGAAGAATGTGTCTCCGTCCTCCAAAGTGGGCTCATACACTATTACCGTGGCGCCCTTTCCTTTGACCCTCTTCATAATGCCCTGAATGGAGCTCTGCCTGAAGTTGTCGGAATTGGACTTCATGGTGAGCCTGTACACGCCTACTGTAACCGGTCTTTCCTTTTCGGCATTCCACATGGAGCTGCCGGTATAATAACCTGCCACCTCCAAAACCCTGTCGGATATAAAGTCCTTTCGTGTCCTGTTGCTCTCCACAATGGCCTGAATAAGATTCTCGGGCACATCCTGATAATTGGCAAGAAGCTGTTTCGTATCCTTGGGCAGACAATACCCGCCGTAACCGAAGGAGGGATTGTTATAATAGTCACCAATCCTGGGATCAAGGCTCACACCTTTTATAATATCGGAGGAAATAAGACCCTTGCTCTCCGCATAAGTATCCAGTTCATTAAAGAATGCCACCCTCAAAGCCAGGTAGGTATTTGCAAAGAGCTTCACGGATTCAGCTTCCGTAAGCCCCATAAACAGTATGGCAATGTCCTCTTTCTCCGCTCCCTGCTTTAATAATCCGGCAAATTCCTCCGCCTTTGAACGGGTCTTTTCATCACAGCCCACAATTATCCTGGAGGGATAGAGATTGTCATAAAGAGCCTTTGATTCCCTTAAAAACTCGGGGCTGAAGATCAGATTGTCAATCCCGTAACGCTTTCTTATGGAAACGGTATATCCTACAGGTATGGTGGACTTTATTACCATCATGGGCTTTTCATCCCGGTCCCCGGTGGCTTCCATCACAGCCTCGATCACCGCTTCCACCGCAGAAGTATCAAAAAAATTCTTCTTTGGATCATAATTTGTGGGAGTGGCGATGATCACAAAATCGGCGCTGGCATAGGCAGCAGCTCCGTCAGTGGTGGCTGTGAGATCCAGTTCTTTTTCCGAGAGGTATTTTTCTATATACTCATCCCGGATAGGGGATTTCCGCTCATTTATGAGCTTCACCTTATCTTCGATAATGTCAACCGCTGTCACCCTGTTATCCCCGGACAGCAATACCGCCAGGGAAAGCCCCACATAACCGGTACCTGCTACTGCTATATGTATTTTACTGTTACTCATTTCTATCGATACCGCTCCTTATTATTACCTTAGGAACTGTTGCAAATTTTCAACAGGTCCTTACCTGCTTAGGATCTGTTCATCACTTAAATAGTTATCTTTTCGAAGTCTGCTTTTGGATGTTTGCAGATCGGGCAGATAAAGTCATCCGGAAGCTCCTCTCCTTCCCATTCATAGCCGCAGATCCTGCAGCGCCAGATGGTCTTTCCTGACGGAGCTGTCCCTGCCTTTTCCGGTTTAGGCTTAATATCGCTCTGATAAAACTCATACGTACAGGACTGTGTGTCAGACAACACCTCCATGGCTACGGGCTCCGTAATAAACAGGGTATGTGACGAAAGATCAACTGTTTCTTTTACCTTCAGTGAAAAATAAGCATTTGTCCCCTTTACTATATAGGGAATGCCGTTTTCAGCAGTTTTATAATCTGCCGAAGGATAGTCACTGCCGAATTTATTTACGTCCCTGCCGGACTGGAAACCGAAGTGCTTAAAAAGCTCAAAGGAGGCTTCCCTGCTTATAACGGAAATATTGCACATTCCTGTTTCCAGGATCATGTCGTGGGTATAATTTCCCTTGTTAACCGCAATGGATATGGTGTTGGGGTCGGATGCCACCTGTATTGCTGTATTTATGATGCATCCGTTCTTTTTTTCTCCCCGTACTGCTGTGCAGACGAAAAGTCCGTATGAAAGCTTGTACATTGCCTTGTTATTCATTTCTGCCATTATTTTATTACCTCCTTATATGTTGTTTTATCCCGATACTTATTCAGCAGCTGATGTTTAACAGCTGTGCCTTGCCGTGAAGCTTAAGGCTGCTGCTTCCTGCCGGAACAAAGATACAGTCCCCCTTAAAAAACGGGATGGTGACATTTTCACCAAATAAGATCCCGCAACCCCCTACACAGAGAAGGGCATGAAAGCTGTTCTCTCCTGTTCCGAACTCCACAAACCCCCGCTGTACTTCCGTATTCAGGAGCACCCGCTCCACCTGGAAATACCTGCATCTGGACAGGAGTTCCGAAGCCATACCGTTCCTGTACCTTAAGACCCTCATGGGCTGCCTGGGGGCATTCGTACTCTTCATCTTCACCACATCCATGGCCTTATCTATATGAAGCTCCCGCTTTTCCCCGTTCTTATCTACGCGGTCATAATCATAAAGCCTGTATGTAAGATTACTGTTCTCCTGGACCTCTGCCAGAAGCACTCCTGCACCTATGGCATGAACCGTTCCTGCTTCTATATAAAATATATCGTTCCTTCGCACAGGAAAGGTGTTTAATAATCCCTTTATCTTTCCCCTGTCAATGGCTTTCCTGATTATCTTCTCATTAACATCCCTCTGAAAGCCATGAACCAGTGTGGCTCCGCGTTCCGCATCTATGACGTACCACATTTCCGTTTTTCCCAGGGATTTCTCATGGGAATACGCATATTCATCATCCGGATGAACCTGTATACTCAGATCCTTTGCAGCATCAATAAGCTTTACCAGGATCGGGAGCTCCGGTTTTCCTCCTGTAAGTTGAAGCGGATGGGTTCCCAGATATTCCGGATGCTCCTTTAAGAGCTCCGTAAGAGTGAGATCCTTTCCGGAAACCCTGCTTTCCCCATCCGGGTGGGTACTGCAGAGCCAGGCCTCAGCGAAGGGCGTCACAGGAATATCAAAATGATAATCATCATTAAGCCTGTTTCCTCCCCAAAGATAATCCTTAGCCGCAGGCTCTAAGAGGACAGGTTTGCTCATACCTGGATACCTGCGCTTTCATCTGTGATCACTTCCGAATACAGAGGCATCTCATATTTCCGCTTGTCCGCCACGGAAAGTTCGGAACCTATCTGTACTTCAATAAGCTGCAGTCCCTCATTTCCGGCTATCACCGTATGCCGGCATCCGGAAGCCATTGTTATTACATCCCCAACCGTTATGGGCTGTTCCATACCGTCAACTATTGATACTCCATAACCCCTTATCACATTCCAGATCTCATCCCTTTTCTCATGGGAATGATAATTCATGCCATGCCCCGGATTAAGTGAGACTTTGACGGTCATGCTCCTTTCCTCTATATCTATCACACGATAGGATCCCCAGCTCTTTTCGGCAAACATGGTCTGTTTATTGATATCGTCTACAAAAGGCTCTATATAGGAGCTCTGTTCCTTGTCTGAAACCAGGATCCCGTCGGGGGAAGCACTTACAACACAGTTCTTTATTCCCATAAGAAGTATGGGTACACCCAGCTCATTTATGGCATGCACATTCTCGCAGGTACCGTTATACCTTACATCTCCTATGGACTGTTCTCCCATGGCTTCCGTCAGGGTGTTCCAGGTTCCCAGATCCTTCCAGGTACCTGAATATTTCACCACCGCAAGGCTCTTTTCCTTCTCTGCAACGGCATAGTCAAAGGAAATGCTCTTAAGCCCGCTGTAATTTCCAAACAGCTCCTCATAGGAAGAAGTTCCCAGTATCTCCCGGGATCTTTCCAGCACATAGGAAATCCTGCAGGCAAAAATACCTCCGTTCCACAGGGCTCCCTCTGTTATATATTTCTGTGCCGTTTCCTTATCCGGTTTTTCTGTAAACACAAATCCCTTTCCGTCAGGCTTGATATAACCGTATTTTTCTGAAGGATAGGTGGGTTCAATTCCCATAAGAACCAGCTTTTTTTCGCCCTTTTCAGCCGCACTGTAAAGCTCATCCATGCAGTGGAAATAGGAATCATCCACATAGGAATCCACCGGGCACACTGCCACCGCCTCATTTTCATCCGTCCCCTGAATCTCGTGAAGATATGCCGTAGCAAGGGCTATTGCAGCAAAGGTATCTCTTCTGCAGGGCTCCACGGATATTTCCACATCCTCACCAAGCTGGTTATGAATTGTGGAAACCTGGGATTTGGAGGTTGCTATGGTCACCACCGCTTCGGGATACGCCGTCCTGATCTGACGGTATATCCGCTGCATCATTGATTCCAGCTCCCCGTCTTCCCTGTGGAATATCTTAATAAACTGCTTTGATCTTATTTCATTTGACAGAGGCCAGAGTCTTTTACCCGAGCCCCCTGACAATAATATAATATTCATGCCTTCTGCATCCTTTTATTTCTTTACTCGTATCTATTCAATACCCTCTGGATTCTGAACAGTTACCTTAACTCTTTTTTGACAGATACTTCCTACCCCCCTCATCTTTAATGCGGGATTTTAGCGGTTTTGCTGTATATGATAAACTTAAGATTCGTTATAACGTAACGCTTCAACAGTCTTTTCGGATCCTGGAAAAGCCGGTAGAGCCATTCCATACCGATCTTCTGTATCCAGAAGGGCGCCCTTTTTAAGGTACCGGCATGAAAATCAAAGCCTGCTCCGACTCCCAGCATCAGGGAATTGATTCTTCCCGCATGCTCTGCCATCCATTTTTCCTGTTTGGGAGCCCCGAGACCTACCCAGACCAAATCTGCTCCGGAAGCATTTATCCTTTCAACCGCCTCTCTGTCTTCCTCCTCTGTAAGTTCTCTGAATGGAGGGGATTCAAAGCCCCGGATATCAATCCCCGGATATCTTTTTGTAAGATTTTCCTTCAGGGCCTCAATGGTCTCCGGGGTAGAACCGTAAAAATACATTGAAAGCTTCCCATCCATGGCGGAAATGAAGGTCTTTCCCATGAAATCCGGTCCGGCAACCCTGCAGGCATCACCATGGCCCTGTCTCTTCTGTTCCTTCAATATGGGCATGCCGTCCGGCATTACGAATGCCGAATTATTCTGAATATTGCGATATTCTTCGTTTTCATGCGCCATTACCGTGGTATGGACATTACCGAAACAGATATATTTCCCCTTCAGGATCACTATATTTTCCCTGATATAAGCCAGGGCCTCAGGCAGGTTTGTGACTGTAAAATCCACTCCCAGCACAGGGCATCTCTCCCCCATGCCTGACTGCCTCAGTACCGGAACTCCTCTCATGATCTTCAGCATCTCAGAACCTGCAAACACACCGTCCTTCATAATAATGCGTCGGCTTGGAATGCCGCAGGTCTTTACAAAATCCATTATTACTTTTGAACTCTCTGCATCAGTTCCAAGGGAAGAAAAGATCAGGATTTCGTCATAAACTGTACCTTGCCGCAGTCTATCCTTATATATCCCGGTTCTATTGTTTTTTAACTCATCAGCCGTCAATACCGAGGTAATGCTGTCCTTCTCCGGAAGTATTTTTTTTGCCATTTCCAGAGGCTTCTCTCTGTCTTCTCCTCCGGTTATCAGCAGATAATTGACAGGATGGTATTTTTTTCTCAGTTTTTCCCTAAGGTATCTTCCATATGCAAAGCGTACAAAAGTATCTGTCAGTATCCCAAAGAAGAAAAACATCAGTACCACAGCTCTTGACGCCCAGTATCCCACCCGTATGAGATACAAAAGACAAATAAGACAGATAAGCATCATGAGCTGATTTTTTATAACTATTACAGTCTTTTCAAAGGGATCCTGTTCAACCAGGGGTTTATGCCCGGAATCAAAGATAAAAAATACAGCCACATATATTATCAGCACAAGGCCGAAGATCATATAATACAGTCCGTCATAGGACCGGGCAATCTGCGCCAGCCCCGGCGACTTATGGAACCTTAAAAAAATTGCGATAAACAACGACAAAGCCACTGAGATCAGATCCAGCGGCAATAAAAAGCTCTGTAGTTTTTTTTCATCGTTTTTAAGCATTTATCACTATTTTCCTGTATCTCCGTTTTCAAGCCAATTGGAAACTGCCTCTGTTTCTGACTCTTTGTCATATAATACTATCCCATCTTTGATAATATGCTGATATAACATACTCTTCCTGACATTGTTCAGATCCCTTTTTCCCCCGATTGTTATAAAGTCAAATTCTTTATTAGAAGCATCATAAACATCATATACAAAATTCCTGTACTCTTTACTGACAAGAGTTTTTCCTGTGGTTTTTGAGCTTTCAATATATAAATCTAAATCCGAATTCTCCTTCTGCTCATTACGGGAAAAAGAACCAAATAATATAACCCTGCTAAACAGGTCACCATATTTTGAACATATTGGCCGGATTGAATTTTCAACTGTTTTTCTGCTTATCATAATTCATTTCTCCGATCACCTTAATAGATGATTATATGTCATTATACATCTAATATCCCTATCTTGCTACTTAAATATTGATTATGTCTCTACCGCCGCATGCCTTACATCATAAAAACCCCCCGGCTAGCCGCCGGGGGGCTGATGACACTTAATTCAATCCTGAATTATTTTGTCTTGTTGGTGAACTTACCTTTTTCAAGAGTTCCCTGAATTTCATTTCCGGAAAGGATAAGGGTACCGTCTGCACTTACAGTGATCTGGTTTCCGTTCGCATTTCCAAATACATCCTTCTTCTCCTTGACAACAGCCTTCTTACCAAAGCCCTTGCCTGAAGGGAACTTAAAGCTGAATGTGTGCTTTCCAACCTTGCCGCTTGCCTTAGCCTTGCTCAGATCAAGAAGGCCAGCGGTTGCAGCAGAAAGACGGAATGCATAAATACGTACGGGAAGCTTTCCAAGAGCCTTCTTGTTAGCCTTGGTATACTTCTTGATGGCCTTCTGAAGCTTCTTGCTGTCCTTGTCATTAGCATTGATCTTTGTGATGGCTATGCTTGCATTCGAAACGCTTTCTTTTCCACCCTTAAGCAGTACGACCTTGCCAGCTGTAGCATCATAGGTCTTTCCGTTGTAGGAAACCTTGATCTTCAGGTCTTTGAACTGCTTCTTATCAAACTTTCCGCCGAAGTAAGGCATGAAAGAATTGTAGGAAATGGATACATCCTTGAAGTTGCCTTCTGAGAAAGTAATTTCAACAGGGTTGCAAATCTCATTTGCGCTCATCTTAGCCTCAATTTCAGAGGTGAGCTGACTTGCTGTTGAGGTTTCGGTTGTGGTCTCTGCATAAGCAGTTGCAACATCTTCTGCGCCAACAGCTGCGAATAATGAAGTATTCATTGTAAATGCAAGAGCTGCAGTGAGAAGAAGAGCGATAAGTTTCTTTTCTCTTGTAAACATATAATTTTCTCCTTTTTCTGTTTTTTCCTCCCCTTACCTCCATGCATGTTGTGCCCCACGAAGGAAATAAGGTTCATTAATTATTTCGAGGTCTTCCCTCGACCTAAAAGATAGTACCCCTTATTTTTAAAAAGTTCAAGCCTTTTTTGTATTTATTTAAAAACAATTTTCTTTTTTCTTAAACTTTTGTTAAACAATTTATTTATTTAATTTTTTTTGTTAAAATATAAGTAGAAATCAACTTATATACAAAGGAGGTCTATGTTATGACAGCAAAAGAAATAGCAAATCTGTATATCAGACTGCGCAACGAAGGCTGGGACGATACCAAAATAGGCGATCTGATCATTTTTATGGAAACACATGAACCCAATGCGGAGGAAGCGGAAGAGGCTAAAAAGAATCAAAAACAATAAAGCAGCTAATCCATCATAAGTTCTTCCATATTATTTAGGATCTCCATGGTCACTCCGCTGTAATCGTGTTTTCCGCCTTCCCGGAAGCTGTACAGAAATCCGGGCTTTCCGCTTCCCCTGAAGGAAAGTGCGCCCCCAAAGCGCTCCAGCAGCGGTGCTATGCCAGAGGGATCCAGCTTTGCTTCTTTATATAATGTAATATTTATATTGTCCTCTTTTGCCGACAGGGTCTCTACATATACATTATGGGCCTTGTGGCGGATCATGGCAGTATTTATCAGGTTTTCAACGCTTGAGGGCAGCTTTCCGAAACGGTCGTTTAGCTCCGCTTCCATATCCTCGGCCTCTGCCCTGTTTTCTATTCCTGCGATCCTTTTATATAGATCCAGCTTGATATTCTCATTTTTTACATAGGAATCAGGGATATAGGCATCCAGATCCATATCTATAACCGTATTGAAGTCAGTTACTGTCTCTATGCCCCGCTCCTTTTTCACTGCCGTATCCAGCATTCGGCAGTAAAGATCGTAGCCCACCTGCTGCATGTGGCCGGACTGTTCGCTCCCCAGCACGTTTCCCGCACCCCTGATCTCCAGATCCTTCATTGCTATCCTGAAACCGGAACCCAGGTCCGTAAACTCCCTTATGGCGGATAAACGCTTTTCCGCAGTCTCCTTTAATAAGCGGTCCTTCTTATACATAAGGAAGGCATAGGCTGTGCGGTTTGAACGTCCCACTCTGCCCCGGAGCTGATAGAGCTGGGATAACCCCATCCTGTCTGCTTCGGAGATGATCATGGTGTTCACGTTGGGTATATCTATACCTGTTTCTATTATGGTGGTGGATACCAGCACATCCACATCTCCGTGAATGAAGCCGCTCATGATATCCTCCAGCTCCTGCTCCTTCATCTGGCCGTGGGCATATTCCACCCGGGCATCCGGGCAAAGCTGCCTGATATCTGCCGCTATGTCAGCTATGGTATCGATTCTGTTATGTACAAAATAAACCTGTCCTCCCCGGGTCATTTCCCGGTTCACGGCTTCCCTGACCATTTCATCGCTGTATTCCATTATAAAGGTCTGGATAGGCATCCTGTCCCTGGGGGGCTCCTCCAGCACGCTCATGTCCCTTATGCCCACAAGACTCATATGAAGCGTTCTGGGGATCGGAGTAGCCGTAAGTGAAAGCACATCCACATTCTTTCGCATTTCCTTTATCTTTTCCTTGTGGGTCACCCCGAAGCGCTGTTCCTCATCTATAATAAGAAGTCCCAGATCCTTAAAGGCCACATCCTTTGACAGCAGCCTGTGTGTGCCTATAACAATGTCCGCCATGCCTTTTTTCAGAGCATCCACCGTCTTTTTCTGTTCAGCTGAGGTCCTGAAACGGCAGAGAAGCTCCACCGTCACGGGATAGTCTTTCATACGCTCCCGGAAGGTGTTAAAGTGCTGCTCTGCAAGAATTGTGGTGGGCACCAGCACGGCCACCTGTTTATTCTCCTGAACCGCCTTAAACGCAGCGCGGATGGCGACCTCAGTCTTTCCAAAGCCCACGTCCCCGCAGATAAGCCGATCCATGATCTTTTTGCTCTCCATATCTTTTTTCACAGCCTCTATGGCTGCGGCCTGATCCTCGGTTTCCTCAAAGGGGAAAAGCTCCTCAAACTCTTTCTGCCATACGGTATCCGGCCCGAAAACAAATCCCTCCGTATTCTCCCGGACGGAATAGAGGTCGATAAGCCTTTTTGCCACCCCCTCCACTGCGGTATTTACCTTTTCTTTGGTGCGCTTCCATTCATTGCTGCCCAGCTTGCTTAACTTCGGTTTTTTCTCCGCGTCCTTTGAAGCGTATTTTTGCAGGGAATCCAGATTTGAGGCAATGACATAAACGGACGAATCGTCCCGGTAGCGTATTTTCACGTAATCCCTGGTCTTCCCGTCAATTTCAATATGTTCAAGACCCGTATACTGTCCGATGCCGTAATCCTCATGTATCACGTAATCACCGGTATTTAAGTCCGTAAACGAGGCAATGTGCTCGCCCTCATAGGTGTGATGCTTCTTTTTCTTCCTCTTATGCTCTCCTCCGAAAATATCCGTTTCGCTTATTACGGCAAACTTCAAAAGAGGATACTCAAAGCCCCTTTTCAGCGCCCCCTGCATCACTATGACCTCTGTGCTTTCGGGAGCCCTCTCCCTGTTTTCCGTAAAATAGGCAGGAATACCTTCGTCCTTTATATTATCCGCAAGACGCATGGCCCTGGAGCGGGAGCCCGAGAGGATGATCACCCGGTATCTTTCTTTTCTGAATTTCTTCAGATCATTAATAAGAGAGGGAAAAGAGCCGTTATAGGAATTAACGGTCTTAATATTCATATTCAGGGTGTTTTTCGGAACATACCGGTCCTGGGAGATAAGGATCGTACCCAGGGCAGCCGCGGGAAAGGCAGCTATTTCATCAAAAATGCGCTGAACAGGATACAGAAGATCCGCTGCTCCGGGAAGAGTGTATCCCTTTTCCAGCCTGGAGAGCATGCTGTCCGAAAACTCCTTCTCCACAGCCTCACCCTTTTCTATAAGCCTTACAGGTTCATCTAAAAAGATCTGAGTATCTTCTTTATTAAAATACTCCAGGAAAGAAGACATGTTATCATAGAAAAATCCCGCAAAAGAGGACAGATTGGCATCTCCCCCGGTCTCTTCCAGAGCCTCCGTGAATTCGTTCACCAGGCTTTTTAACCTGAAGGCTTCCTCAGTCAGCATGTGCTCCCTTAAATATGAATACCTGTCTTCAAATTCCTTCTTAAGCCTGTCCAGGCCTTCATATTTCTCGTCTTCGGTCATTACCGTCTCTGAAGCCGGATAAATATGAATGTTTTCCAATTCCTCCAGTGAACGCTGGGTGGCAGCGTCAAAAGAACGTATGCTCTCTATGGTATCTCCCCAGAGCTCCAGCCTTACAGGGTTTTCCAGTGTCAGGGGAAATATATCCAGGATCCCGCCGCGAAGTGCAAATTCTCCGGGATTTTCGGCCTGAAAGCTCCTGTGATAACCTATTGACACCAGTTTCTTCGAAAATTTCTGAAGATCCAGATCCTCTCCGGTTTTAAGGCGTATTACACTGTCCAGCACCCGCTGCAGTCCCGGGGTCTTTTCCATCAGGGCATCAAAAGTGGTGATCAGTATGGCACCCTTTTTTTCAGACAGGATCTTTACGCAGTTCATCCGCTCCCTTGTGAGCTCGTTCCCGTTCAGGTCAGACTGGTAGAAAATAAGATCTCTCGGGGGATAATAGACCGCATCCCTGTCATAGAGGCGCATATCCTTTAAAAGCTCCCTTGCCTTTATCTCATCACTGACCACAATGAGCGTAAGCTTACCCTGATCCGCTGCTGAATATATGAAATGAGCCTTCCCGGCGTCCGGCACACCGTCTACATCGGTAATACCGGGTTTTTCAAGGCCCTTTACCAGTTCTTCATATATATCAAGTTCTTTAAATGGGGATATAAATGCGTTGTTCATAATGATCCTGCTATCTCTTTTTCTCTCTTAGATTTTGAATGATATTATTAATGCTTTCCTGCTTTGCTGCTCCTGGATAATCCTTTTCAAACCGGATAAGCAGTTTTCTGGTTTCTTTCTCCTTTTCTCTTGTTGATCTGTAAAGTTCCTTGTATTGCTTATCTTTCATTACATTGTCAATGAAATCTCTTGAAATTTCAGTTAGCGTGTCCCAAGCTCCGTATAGGTCAGATACCGCCTGTTTTATCTGTTCTATCGTTATTGTTTGTTCTGTCGCATCATGCTCGGACAAAATCCCGAGAATATCGGACATATCGTTTTTGTACTGCCTGCCGGATCTTAATTTCATTGCAATAAGATACTCTGAAGAGATGGTCCTAATGGTGAGCACATTGGAATAAGTCCTATAGTATTTAGAGAATTGCAGCAATTTTGGGGAATAGGAATCTGTCTTCTCAAAATCATCATTAAGCCATTCGTAGGGAAGAGAATAGCGTTCTCCTACTATATTTATTGCATCTTTTATCCCGGAGGTGGCCTGTATGACAGCATCAATGTCTGTTGTGGAGTTTCTGAAACCGTAATTGATAAGTATAGACGCTCCGCCGATGATCACAAGCTCTGCAGGCATTTTCTTACCCGCCAGTTTTCGGTATTCTTTTGCCAGTTCCTTTAAGAAAAGATCAATGTTTTCTTTGGTAAACTCCGTAACTTTCCCGTTATCAGACGACATCCGGCACCTCATTTTCAATAATATTAAACCTTTTGAACTCAGGTATGGCATTGTCAAAAGCTTCTTTAAGTATATCTTCCCTTTTTGTTGCTTCTGAAACAGCGGTCACACCTGAAGGATAGACTGGTTTTTCCAGCTTACAGCCTCGAATGTCGTTATATTCTTCGCAAAGAGGAACACTATTTTTTCTGCTGATATAATCCAGCATTCCCAAAAGATACATGCTCTCTATATACCAGTTCCTGTCAAAATAAGACCGGATATCTCCACTTTCCAATGTTTCAATGATAAAATCTATTTCCCCCATTTCCTTTACCATATGGCACACGTAACTTTTGAAGTTTTCAAACCTAGGACGTTTTACCATATATGGTAAAACAAGGTCTTCCATAGAAACGTCCAGTACTTTTGATATCTTATAAATGGTTTCTGCACTGCACTTTTCAAGGCTTGATTTTTCGTTACACATATCATTTAATGTAGCATATGGTACACCGCTCTTTTGTGATAGTGTATAAATGGACATTTTTTTCTTTTCTAATATCTGCTTTATCTTCATAATAATTACCAATCTCCCGCAAAATATTGTAACGGAATACCGTTATATTTTCAAGAGCTGTTTTTCCTGTTGATTAATATCATGATGATTAAAGCGCCCAAAGTCCCTGTCCCCACTACAAGCAAGCTTGTGTGGTGACATTTTTTGCGTTTTAATGATATCATTGCATCCATAAGGCAAAAACAGACTGCCTTAAAGAAGGCGTGATATGGCTGCAACGAAAATACAGGCGCATCATCTTAAGGGTGAAGCCCTTTCTTTATAGAAGATATTCATCTATCATTTTTCTTATCATTACGGAACTGATGGGGAACTGAGAAGTTTCAAAGGTCAAAATCATGTTTTTTCCTGCCAGATAGCCCTCTTGTCCATAATTTCGAATTTTTGCTATGTTTTTATTTGCATATGCTATGTTATCCATCATTCCGAAGTGTTCCCAGATAAATTCATTTCTGGTCCTGACATTCAGACACAGGAAATCCGGACGGACGTTTCCTGTTTTCTTAAAATACATGGGGTATTCATAACGATATGGTATTCCCTGTTGTTCCAGTTCGTCAGCAATTATAAGTTCTGACTTGGATCTCACCCGGATCCCGCCTTTGGAATAGAAACCGGTGTCATTTTCAATAGGCATCGGTTCATATGAAACATTTCTCCACCTGTCCAGAAATGCTTCCTCCGTCTCTATGACTGGTATTACGAGCTTTTTTCTGGAACCGGCCATCTTATAATACACTTTTTCAATTTCAGAAACATCATATTGTTTCAGGAATTTTTCAAGTATTCTTTTTAGTTTCTTAAGTTTTTTATTAACCTCTGTCTCATAATCCCGCTGGATCGTTTTTCGCAGCATATCCTTTTCGTCTGTTCTTACATATCTTCGCTCCCCTGTAGTTCTGTCCACCCATAAAAACTGATCACATCCGTTGCTTTTGCTGGTTTTGACCCTTTGAAACAAATGCTCATCGTTATTTTTAACATAATCTTCTGTCTGCACAATAAGTGCTTCTATTTCCTTAAGTTGCCCCTCTAATCTTTCTTTATAGTTCTCCATATTCTCTTATTCTCCTTTTTATGTACTATGATTTCTCCGATTTCATTTTTCTTTTTTCCGTCATCAGCCTCCGGCTTTCCCGGGTTTACTTGCCTTTCCAACGTTTTTGCCTCCAGGGCAAGTAATTTCAACCCCCGGCCTCTCCGGGTTTACTTGCCTTTCCACTGTTTTTGCCCTCAGGACAAGTAATTTCATCCCCCGGCCTCTCCGGGATTACTTGCCTTTCCAACGTTTTTGCCCTCAGGGCAAGTAATTTCATCCCCCGGCCTCTCTGGGTTTACTTGCCTTTCCAACGTTTTTGCCCTCAGGGCAAGTAATTTCATCCCCCGGCCTCTCCGGGTTTACTTGCCTTTCCACTGTTTTTGCCCTCAGGGCAAGTAATTTCAATCCCAGGACTCCTAAAAATTACTTGCCTTTCCCCAACTTTTGTCCCCGGGGCAAGTAATTTCAACCTCCGGCTTCTCAAGAATTACTTGCCTTTCCTCAGTTTTTTCTCCAGGGCAAGTATATTTCCACCCGGCGAGATTATTCGCTGCACCGATCCATTATTATTAACAGGAATATTTTGGCGAAATGCCAGACAAAAGAAAAATAATAATTTAGTAACTATATTCTTCCGGCGTAAATATGTCAACCCCGGATAATCAAACCGCTTTAAGTCCGCTTGAAGAGCATCAGGCATCATGTAGACCGCTTGAAAAGCATTAAGCACCAGTCACGAACCACCAGCCCTGCTGGTGGTTTGATGTTGGCCCTACGGGGCCAATA
>CAMJPM010000022.1 GCA_946407725.1 uncultured Lachnospiraceae bacterium | reverse complement strand
GCCGGGGCGGCATCCCATATCAAAGATATGGGATAAACCCTCGCCGGGGCGGCATTTCAGACTTCCTGTTTTCAGACCGCAGCAAAAGCCTCATCCAGTGCTTCGATAAGATCATCGATATTTTCCGTTCCGATGGAAAGACGGACAGTACCGGGTCTGATGCCCTGATCCAAAAGCTCCTCTTCGGAAAGCTGTGAATGGGTGGTGGAAGCAGGATGTATCACAAGGCTCTTAACATCAGCCACATTTGCCAGCAGGGAGAATATCTTCAGGTTATCGATAAACTTCCAGGCCTCTTCCTGTCCGCCCTTGATATCAAAGGTGAAAATGGACGCTCCGCCGTTGGGGAAATACTTCTCATAGAGGGCGTGATCCGGATGGTCAGGAAGGGAAGGATGGTTCACCTTCTCAACCTTCGGATTTTTACTTAAGTACTCCACGATCTTCTTCGTATTCTCAGCATGACGCTCCAGCCTTAAGGAAAGGGTCTCCACTCCCTGCAGGAGAAGAAATGCATTGAAAGGGGATATGCATGCTCCGGTATCACGAAGAAGGATGGCCCGGATATAAGTTACAAAGGCTGCGGGTCCCACAACATCATAGAAGGAAACACCATGATAGCTGGGATTGGGAGCTGCGATATTCGGATACTTACCGCTCGCTTTCCAGTCAAATTTCCCGGCTTCAACTATTATTCCTCCCAATGTGGTCCCGTGACCTCCCAGGAACTTGGTGGCGGAATGTACCACTATATCCGCGCCATGTTCAATGGGACGTATAAGATAAGGCGTTCCGAAAGTATTGTCTATAACCAGGGGAAGGCCGTGCTTATGGGCTATCTCTGCTATAGCATCGATGTCGGGAATGTCGCTGTTCGGATTACCCAGGGTTTCAAGGTATATGGCCCTTGTGTTTTCCCTGATGGCGCCTTCGACCTCCGCAAGGTTATGGGCATCGACAAAGGTTGTCTCTATCCCGTACTGGGGAAGGGTGTGTGAAAGAAGATTGTAGCTGCCGCCGTATATGGTCTTCTGGGAAACGATGTGTCCCCCGTTGGCCGCCAGGGCTTCTATCGTATATGTGATGGCTGCCGCACCGGATGCAAGAGCCAGAGCAGCGCTTCCGCCTTCAAGGGCTGCCACTCTCTTCTCCAGCACATCCTGAGTGCTGTTTGTAAGCCTGCCGTAAATATTACCTGCATCCGCAAGTCCGAAACGGTCGGCAGCGTGTTTACTGTTATGGAAAACATAGGATGTGGTCTGGTAAATGGGAACCGCTCTGGAATCTGTAGCAGGATCTGCCTGTTCCTGACCTACATGAAGCTGTAATGTTTCAAATCTGAATTTGTTTTCTGACATAATATTCACCTCCGGTGTTTTTCTCCTAAAAATTTTAATTGCTTTTGCTGGAGATATTTTTGCACAGAAAACAAAAGCCGTCCAATACTTGATACCTATTATGTGGTATAGGAAAAAACTATGGTCCTGGGGGACGGGGTTTGTGGTCTTTAAGAAATGATTATGTGCGAAGATTACGAAAACAGGGCACGTGCCAAGTACGGATAGCGAATTTTCGATAAAATTCGCTATCCTATGCTATAATGAAATAAAGCAAAAACATTACAGGAGACCGCTGTTATTATGAATATCGAGGAAGTGTTCAAGATCTTTGGCTGTGCGATGATCGTTATTTATCTGATCTTCGGGCTTGATGATCTTATCTGGTATTTGTTTGCCTTTGTGTCTGCTGTGTTCCACCGGAATCGGAGCAAGGATGATTACCTTGATTTCAATACTTTAAGAAACACCGCGCCTAAAATGCTTGCTGTAACAATAGCCGCATGGCATGAGGCCAATGTCATCGGAGATGTGATAACAAATTTTCTTAATACCACAGATTATCCCAAATCCATGTATCATCTTTTTGTCGGCGTATATCCCAATGACCCGGAGACAATAGCCGCCGTAGAGGAAACAGGCAGGATATTTCCCAATGTACACGCTGTCATTAACAGTATGGAAGGACCGACAACAAAGGCACAGAATATAAACCATGTTATAACCGAGATCAAAAAATTTGAAAAGGAGAACAATATTCATTTTTCAGCTCTTACGGTTCACGATTCGGAGGACGCTATCCATACTTATGAACTCCTTACCACAAATTATCTCATTGACGATCATGATGCTCTTCAGTTCCCTGTATTTCCGATACTTGAGATGCCAAGATTCAGGAATTTCTTCAAGCAGCTCACTACTGCCACCTATGCGGATGAGTTTGCCGAAAACCATTTTATGACACTGGTGCAGAGACGTGATATGGGTGCCTTTGTCCCCTGTGCGGGAACAGGTTTTGCTATTTCCAGACGTGTTATCGATAAATTCGGGGATGAACCGATACTTCCGGAAGAAAGCCTTACCGAAGATTATCTTCTGTCATTGAACCTTTATAAAAAAGGTATCGCTCTGCACTATGTACTGAATAAACTGCCAAGGGTCATAAAAAACGGCAGGATCAAAATGGATTTTATCACCACCAGATCCCTTTTCCCCTCAACATTTCGGGCTGCGGTGAGGCAGAAAACCAGGTGGACCTACGGGATCACCATGCAGTCAGTTGGAATGAAGGATGTCTTTTCATCCGAGAAGATTTCCTTTGCCGGAAGGTATTCATTTTACAAAGATCTTAAAAGCAAGTTTCTTAATCTCCTGCCCCTGTTAGGCTATATACTTTCGATCTATATCATTGCTGCTGCCATCCTCGGGCTGGATCCTTTTTTTGAGCCGGGATCCGTATTTTATTATATGTCCGTTGCGGTTTTTGTCATTACGTGCCTGCGTCAGCTCACAAGGGCCTATGCGCTGTACAGCGTTTACGGATTAAGGAGCGTGTTTTTCGGATGTCTTCTGCCGCCATTATTCCCTATCCGGCTGATATACGGTAATCTGATCAATTTTTGTGCAGTCATCGGAGCCATGAAGATAAAATTCGGACTTTACAATGAGAATAAGCAAAAGGTCAAAAAAGAGAAGCAGAAGGACAGAGAGAAGGCAAAAGTAAAATGGTCTAAAACCGATCACAGCTTCTTATCCCGGGATCAGTTGAGACAGTACCGCAGGATGTTGGGAGATGTCCTCATAGTACAGGGCTTTATTACCGCAAAACAGTTCCAGGATGCCCTGGAAAACGCAGATAAAGAGCATGGCGAACAGGTGGGTGCATATCTTATCAGACAGGGCTTGATAACAGAAGAACAGATGATACGCTCTTTAAGCCATGTGAAGCACATACAGTTTATACCCGGAGAGTTGCTTCAAAGACTTGATTACACGGAAACCGCGGAACACTTCGATAAGGACATGCTGAAGAAAAAGAGGATTCTTCCCCTGACAGAGGAAAACGGCCTGCTTATTATTGGAATATGTAACAGCACTGCCGAAGAAGATATCAGGGATTTTGAGAAAGAAAACCATGTCAGGATAAAGAAGATGTACATAACGGAAGAATGTATGCAAAGATCCCTTGATGATGAGGAGGGCTCATCTGGACTGCTGGAAAGCCTGAGGCTCTATCACAGCGGCCAGATAAGCTATGAGCAGGTGGTGCTTATCGGTAAGTTTGCCGTCTTATACTCTGTCTCTGAATACAAAATGAGAAGCATAATGGGAATATGGGGGTAAACGAACCTTAAATTGCGTGGCTCTCAGAATATGCTCAGAGGAAAAATAATGAATAAAAACACTGAAATCGGTATAAAAAGAATATTGGTGGTATTCGGCACCAGACCCGAGGCTATCAAAATGTGCCCTGTGGTAAAAGAACTGAAACGCAGAGCCTCCGCTGAAATCAAAGTATGTGTGACCGGCCAGCACAGGGAAATGCTGAAACAGGTATTAAGAGTTTTCGAGACAGAACCGGATCATGATCTTGATATCATGCAGGATAATCAGACTCTTTTTGATGTGACGATCCGGGTTCTGGAACGGATAAGACCCATCCTTGAAAAAGAAAGACCTGATGTAGTCCTCGTTCACGGAGATACGACCACTGCTTTTGCCGCCGCACTGGCCGCTTTCTATCTTCAGATTCCTGTGGGCCATGTGGAAGCCGGACTTCGCACTTACAACATCTATTCCCCCTTTCCCGAGGAGTTTAACAGGCAGGGAGTAGGGATAATCGCCAAGTATTATTTTGCTCCTACGGAGTTATCCGCAAACAACCTTATCCGGGAGGGGAAAAACAGGGACAATATATATATTACAGGAAACACTGCGATCGACGCCATAAAGACAACAGTGACGGATGATTATTCACACCCCGGGCTTGATAACCTGAAGGATAAAAGACTCATTCTGATAACCGCTCACAGGAGGGAAAATCTCGGTGAGCCTCTGCGCCATATGTTCAGAGCCATCAAAAGAGTTCTTGATGAACATGATGATGTACAGGCAGTCTACCCGATCCATATGAATCCGGCGGTAAGAAAAGCCGCTCTTGAGGTTTTCGGCGGGGATGAGAGGATAAGGATCATAGAACCTCTGGACGTATTTGATTTCCATAATTTCATTGCGAGAAGCCACCTGATCCTTACAGACAGCGGAGGAATCCAGGAGGAAGCACCTTCTTTCGGTGTTCCGGTTCTCGTAATGAGGGATACCACGGAACGTCCGGAGGGTATAGCAGCAGGAACCTTAAGACTTACCGGTACAGATGAAGAGATAATATACAGAAATTTCACTGAACTCCTTAATAACAGGGATGCATACGAAAAAATGGCAAGATCCGTAAATCCCTACGGAGACGGGCATGCATCCGAACGTATCGCGGATATCTTACTTCCTGATACAGCCCGTACACGGAACGGATGACTTGCTTCCTGATACAGCAGAAACAACTCCTAAAATGAATAGTTACCATCTCCTAAAAAAAATACCCTGCCACCCCAAAGTGGCCGGGTATCTTTTTTTATTATTTCAAGCAATAGTGAGCGGGTTAATTGTAAATGGACCGCAAACTCCGTCCCCTGGGGTCCCCTGGTGTCTGGCCCGCAAACCCGTCCCCTGGTGTCATTCTGTGAACAACGCAGTTGAATAGTATCTGTCTCCGCTGTCGGGAAGCAGGGCAACTATAACTTTACCCTTGTTTTCAGGCTTTTTGGCATATTCTATGGCTGCATGAAGCGCTGCTCCGGAGGAAATGCCCACGGAAATGCCCTCGGTTTTTGCAAGAAGCTTTGAAGCTGCGAAAGCATCCTCATTTGCGGCCTTAAATACTTCATCATAAACCCTGGTATTTAATACATCGGGAACAAAGCCTGCTCCTATGCCCTGTATCTTATGGGATCCCGCTCTGCCCTCCGAAAGCACCGGAGAGTCTGCAGGCTCCAGGGCAACAACCTTAATATCACTCTTCTGCTCTTTGAGATATTCTCCCACACCGGTAACCGTTCCGCCGGTACCCACTCCTGCGATAAAAATGTCCACCTTTCCGTCGGAATCCTTCCAAATCTCAGGACCGGTGGTAGCCTTATGAATGGCTGGATTAGCGGGGTTCACAAACTGTCCGGGGATAAAGCCTCCCTCAATCTCCTTTGCCAGCTCTTCCGCCTTTGCTATTGCGCCCTTCATGCCCTTTGCGCCCTCGGTCAGAACGATTTCGGCGCCGTATGCCTTTAAGATACTGCGTCTTTCAACACTCATGGTCTCAGGCATTGTGAGGATAATCCGGTAACCCTTTGCTGCCGCAATGGCCGCAAGACCTATTCCGGTATTTCCCGAAGTGGGTTCGATTATAACAGAACCTTCTTTCAGGAGACCCTTCTCCTCGGCATCCTCGATCATCGCCTTGGCAATCCTGTCCTTTACACTGCCTGCAGGATTAAAATACTCAAGCTTGACCAGAACTGTTGCTTCAAGACCAAGCTTTTTTTCAATATTCACAACCTCTACCAGAGGGGTATTCCCCACAAGCCCAAGAGTTCCCTTGAAGATATTTCCCATAATACTGTCCTCTCTTTCCAATCATTCTGAGTAATTTTTCTGGTGATTATAACATTATCAACCTATCAGGTCAATAGGTTTTTCAAAAAACCGGCTTGGCACAGTTTTTATGAAAAGCCGCTTTTGTGGCAGAACGATTGAAATACCCTCTGCTGTCAGTTATAATAAAAAAATCTGATTATAATCCGAGGGGGGTGATTTTTGGAACAGTGTTATACTCACTAACGAAATAGAAAAGATTTTCGTCAGTGAGCACTACAGGAAAGGCCGGGTATTTCAAGTGGAAAAAATCATTGCATTTTTAAGGGAAAGAAAGTTACGTATCTTTATGTCTATGGCAGGGGTCATAATCTGTGCCGTGAGCGTGGGCATTTTCAAACTGGCGGCCCTTGGGGTGGATCCCTTCCAGTCGCTGATGAGCGGACTTGACGCAATGATACCCATAAGCTTCGGAACGCTTTATGTTATTGTGAACGTGGTACTTCTCCTGTTCAGCATCATAGCGGACAGAAGCAGGATCGGAATAGCCACCTTTATAAATCTCTTTCTGTTGGGTTACATCACCCAGTTCACTTATGACTTTCTTAAGAATACTTTCCCCGAACCTTCTCTCCCCTTCCGCGTGGTATGTCTTATCATCGGGATCGTTGTTATCTGCTTTGGCTCCTCGCTCTATATGACCGCTGATCTCGGGGTTTCCACATACGATGCCGTCGCCATTGTAATGTCCTCAAAATGGAAATGGGGAAAATTCAAGTATATCAGGATCTGCACCGATCTTGTATGCGTAGCAACCGGCAGCATCCTATTTGTTCTGGCAGGCAATCCCATAAGCAGCATCCCCACCATAGCGGGGATCGGAACCATAATCACAGCATTCTTTATGGGGCCTCTTATCGATGTGTTCAATGAAAAAATCGCAAAGCCAATGCTCAACCGCGGGTGATCTTCACCCCTTCTGGAAATGCTGGTAATCCTTAAGGCTGTTCCAGTCACCGCCCCATTTGAAGCCGTGGGCCGTAAACAGCTTATAGGCAAGATCATTCTTATCTATCTTATGGGGAAAATCCGCATTCCTGTCAGCATAGGGTTCAGATCCAGGAGGCGATATCCTGATATTTCCGTTGGGATATGTCACGTAGGGGTTATAAAACGGATTAATATCCACCGCCATTCCCAGAGCATGCTTTGAAAGGTTCTTACTGCCGTAGACCTTTCTGAAACAGAAGCAGGAGGTGTTGTCGTCAGCGCATGACAGATCGTCATCCGCCCCATATTCGTCAATGAGGCGTATCTTATCTATCTGATACCCCTCGTCATAGAGCCCCTTAAAAATCTGCAGAAGATCATCCGCAATTACTTTATTGCATATGATCTCACCGGAAACTTTACTTCCTCCAAAATTCACATACATGACCCTTAAGTACCGGAGATCCTCGTAGGGAACAGTGCAGTCCGCGGCATAGGAGAGACCTGTTATCCTCTTCTTTATGTCGTCTGTTATCTTACTCTTTGTAAAACCCTCAGCGAACTGCTCCGGGGTTTCTTCTGCTTCCCCCTCTGCCGGCGCCTTTTCTTCTGCTTTATCTTCCTCTGCCGTTTCGGTTTCGTCCGCGGCATCCGCTACAGTATCTTCTTTCTCTTTCGCCATTTCAGTATTATCCGCGGTTTCGTCCGCGGTATCCTCCTTATCTTCCACCGTTTCAATATTTTCAGGGGTTTCAGCCACGGTATCCTCTACAGTTTCTTCTTTCTCTTCCGTCATTTCAACATCGTCCGCGGCATCCGCTACAGTATCTTCTTTCTCTTTCGCCATTTCAGTATTATCCGCGGTTTCAGCCGCGCTATCCGCCTTCTCTTCCACCGTTTCAATATCATAAGCGGTTTCAGCGTCTGTATCCGCTTCTTCTGCAATTTCGGTTTCGGCTTCGACCGCCACTATGATGTCATTATCATTTTCTACGGATGATGCTGATTCTCCAGCAGCTTCCTTCTGTCCGGAAATTCCGTCATTATCACAGGACGAAAAAACAAAAGCAGCCAGCAGGCATAAAATTATGCATCCTTTTCTTTTATTTCCCGGTATAGGTCGTATCATAGCACCACTCATCAAACCAGATTGTAACAGTTTTTCTGTTATTATTAAAACGGTTATCCCACAGGATAAAATCATAAAGTTCCCATTCTGCAACCTTCAACTCCCATTTTATCCCTTTACTTGCTTTCTCATCGGAATAAATAACAAAACAGCAGTTATGTACACACTCGAGCTGTTTCTCAAGATCAGTTCTATCTGCCTGTCCCTTCTTCCATTTATCATATAATGAGAGCGAGGAATCAACCTCACCCCATACGTCCAGCAGTTGTCTGTGAAGATCATGGCTTTGCCTGTTTTTAAGGATCAGAGGATCAATATCCGGTACTTCCGGCTCCCTTTTCATAAAATCATCATAAGATACTTTCGAAAAATCCATCATAATATCACCCATGATAAAAGAACTGTATTGATAAAATCTATGGTTTCCCTGTCAATAATAATCCTCATATTATCAGGCCTCTTCTTTTTTTTTCTGAAGAGACCTAAAAAACCGGTCTGTTCTTCTTCATTGCCGTACAATTTGAGGTTTTTATCCACATTTAACGTTGACTGATAAACAATATGACCGTCCGTATAAATATTACCCCCATAAATATCTTCAATACCGGCATCCAAAAGAATTTCGGCATCGGCATGTACATCCATCCCGATAACAACAATGTTATTCTTCATATCAACAACAAATTTTACATATTCCTTATGATATCTTGGTGTAAGACTGTTGATCCATTCAAGATCAACATTATCTGTAAGAATAACCCCCCTTTGATCGGTAATGATGTTACTCATATTGTTCATAAATAACTTCCTCCATGAAAAAACAATCAGGAACAGTATCTATTCTGTTCTGAACAGTTATCAGGATCATTGATATCTGTTATTATGAATTCTATTTGATCTTCAGGTTATAGATAAATTTCTTTCCGTTTATCTTTAAGGGGAGCTTTACCTTTCCTTTGTTGCCGGTAAGCTCGGCAGCCAAATGGAAAAAGCCGTCGTCGCCTATACCAAAAATGGAATCCCTGCCGGGAAGGGGCTGGCTTGCCCCCTTCTTATCCACGACAGCTCCCACCTCGGCGTTTAAGGGAACTCCCTTCATGGATATATCCTGAATAGTATCATTAGCTGAAGCTTTTATCTTCATCTTTTCAACCACCGCGTTTCCGGACAGGGTTTCCAGGTTTTCCGCCGGATCGTTAACGTAAACCTTCAGTTTATAGCTTGTTTCACCGGAAGCCGAACTAAAGGTTAAGACAGCCGGGGTATCTCCAGTAGCCTTCTTTGCCTTCACAAGTCCTTTATTATTGACCTTCACATTCGGGGAATCAGACTTGAAATCCTTTAAGTTTCCGGTAATACTAAAGCTGTTTCCCTTTGCAACGGTGATCACGGCTTCATTCTGTGAAACACCTTCGTAATCCAGGGCAAACTTTTTACCGGAGGGCTGCAATACCACGGTATCATTTACGGAACCCTTATTCTCATTTGCCGCTTTCTCAGCAGCTTTTTTAGGACTGATGACACCGGTGTTACCTGAAACGACAGACTTCTGATTTTCCGGGTCGTCAGACTTCGAATCTTCCGGATCGTCAGAATTTGAATCTTTTGGATCGCCGGAATTTGAATCTTTCTGATCGTCAGATTTTGAATCCTTCTGATCTCCGGAATTCGAATCTTTCTGATCGTCAGAATTTGTATCTTTCTGATCGCCGGAATTTGTATCTTTCTGATCGCCGGAATTCGGATCTTTCTGATCGCCGGAATTTGTATCTTTCTGATCGCCGGAATTTGTATCTTTCTGATCGCCGGAATTCGGATCTTTCTGATCGCCGGAATTCGGATCTTCCGGATCGTCAAACATGGGATCATCGGGATCGTATTTATTAAAGGAAATGCTCTTTTTATCCTTACTGAGTGTTCCGTCTGTTTTAACTATATTAAGACCCGTCACGTTCATGCTGTCAAAAGCATTGCCGTTTCCGTAGATCCTCTTCAAGAGCTTGTTCCCGGTAACATCAGGAGCTTTTAAGTATTTATTTCTGAAGCAGTTCAATACTTCAAGCTCATCCATATGGCTTACATCCAGGCTCTCTAGCTCATTGAAGCTGCAGTCGATATAAGGAAAGTCTCTGTCTTCCGCTTCTTCTTCATCAGAAGCAGCGGTATACAGAGCTACTGCCCCATCGATTTCCGGTTCACCCCAATAATCCTCTCCTTCACCTTCTCCTTCTTCTTCTCCTTCTATCTCACCGGTTTCCTCTTCTTCCTCTTCTAACTCTTCTTCATACCAGTCGTCAGGCTTCTTTTCCTTCCTTAATTCCAGCTTCTTAATTCTGTTATGGGAACAGGTCATATTTGAAAGATACAGGTTCTTACTAAGATCCAGGGATGTAAGAGCATTATGGTCACAATGCAGGATATCCAGATGATTAAGAGCGCTGAGATCCAGGGATGTAAGGTTATTATGATCGCAGTAAAGATATGTGACATTGGGGACAGAGTCAAGCTCAAGTTCGGTAAGCTTATTATTTTCGCAATTAAGAGCACCGCAGATCTTATTTGACTGCTCTCTGGGAGAAGCTTTATCTCCGAGAATAAGAGTCTCCATTTCATTATTTGAACAATCAAAAGTCACAAGATTGGAAAGAGTACTTACATCCAGTTTCTTTATCATATTGTCTGAGCAGTCGAGCTCCTTAATGGCCTTGTTTTTACTCAGATCCAGTTCTGTAAGCCTGTTTTCGTAACAGAATAAGTTATCGAGCTCCTTATTATTCTTAAGATCCAGCTTTGTAAGCTGATTTTCGGAACAATAGAGACACCAAAGGCTTACGTTTTTACTTAAGTCAATATCCGTAAGCATATTGTTGTCAACGCTCAGGGTGAAAAGCGCAGTGTTTTTACTCACATCAATGGATGTAAGCTTATTTGAGTCGCAGAACAGATATTCAAGGGCGGTATTATGACTCACATCAATGCCGGTGACACCGTTATTCGAACAATCAAGATATGTCAGATTACCGTTATGACTTAAATCTATGGAAGTGATACTGTTGAAATTCCCTGAAAAAAGCTCATCTTCCGATCTATTATTATAGTACAGTTCCTCCAGAGCGGAGAGATTATCCACATTCAGCGAAGTAAGCTTATTGTTGCTGCAATAGACTTCTTTAAGCTTCACGTTATTACTTAGATCAAGTTCCGTAAGGCTGTTATCCCTGCAGACCAGAACAGCCAGATCCTTACTTCCGCTCAGATCAAGCGCTGAAAGACCGAGACCTTCACAATCCAAAGTTGTAAGAGCATTATCATAGCTAAGGTCAATCAATTCTATTCCGTTATAAAAATCCCTGTCAGGAAAATCATCATAATAATTTCCGCAGTGCAGCTCCTCAAGCGCAGCAAGCTTACTCAGATCCAGGGAAGTGAGCTTATTGTTTTCGCAGAAAAGAGTTATTAGCCCTGTATTCTTCTTAAGATCCAGCCCGGAAAGGCTGTTATTACTACATCTAAGCTCAGTCAATGCGGTATTGGCAGACAAATCCAACGATGTCAGCTGATTGTGGGAACAATCCAGTAAATCAAGTTTTTTGTTTTCCGAAAGACTCAGTGAAGTAAGATCATTCTCTGAACAAACAAGAGTACTCAGTTCCGTAAAGTATTCAATACCCTTAAGGTTTGAAATGCCGCTGTCACTTACATTGATAGTTTCGATGGTTAATTCCGTATTCTCTGAACCATCAGACAGCTTACCATCACCATTTCCTTCGCCATCATCTATATATTCCAGAAGATAATTCCTGAAGTTCTCATCCGGGAAGTTCTCCTCATTAATCTCCACTTCTTTAGCCCATGCAGTACTGTTAAAAGCCCCAAGGCTAAGGATTGTTGCAGCTGCGGCGAAAACCGCACTCATTTTAATAAGCTTTCTCATCATTTCTTTTTCCTTTCCTCCATATATTACAATGTTTCTTAGCAATCGCCCCTATATCCTAAAACACCAGTCTGATGAATGGTGGAACCGGGATCGCTGTAAGTCACCGGAACGTTTTTTATCCCAGGGAAGTCACGGACACAGTACCTTCAACCAGGTCAAACAAAACCTTCCCTGCTGACTTCCCCGCCTTATATGGTATTGTAACATATTTGCGCCTGTTATAGAATAATTCACAGAGATGGTTCTTTTGTCCCCACAATGTCACATATAAGATTCCCTCGAATAAGTCAAAAAGAACCGTCCCAACTGACTTTTACGCTGATAATCAGTTAAAAGTGAATAATGCACTGCTTGGCTTTGATGATCTTAAAAAAGGGAAAAGGATCTCCGGCGGTGGTGAATGCAAGGGCTTTAAGAGCAATAAGGACAGAACCGTAAATCTTTTAGAGGCTGAAAAAGGAGTGGTCTATGCCCTGAGAAATTCCAAAGGGGAGATCGTGGCTGTGGAAGGTCTTGACACCGTGGATAAGATGGATAAACGCACATTTATTACCCAGAAAACGGAGGTTGATGGCAGCATTCCCTTGACTTTGAATATCAAAATGCTGTCAGATATAGTCTTCCGGGGCAAAATTAAGCCGGATGCTGACACCCTGGATCTCAGGCTCTATATTAATTTCAAGAACCCCTCTGACAAGGATAAGGTCAATATTTCAAAGATCGGGATAAAGAGCCTGTCACTTAAAAATACCGGAGCTGCTTTTATCTCCGGAAACAACAGCAGCATGAAGAAATCGCCGGTTCTTAAGCGTATCCAGCTTAAATGCCTGCCCGGTGCCCAAAGTACGGAAAAGGATCTTGTTAAAGCCATAAACAAGGCCATTAAAGCATACTTTAAGAATGCGCCCATGTACTTTGATATCTCTCCCTGCCCGGTAAATACCTGCTCTCCTGTCATCACGCTGAAAAAGGATAATTCCAGGATCAAAAAGGTCTTCTGTTTATTTGGAAATAAGAAGTACCGCTTCAAAAAAACTGATTTTGAAGCGGTTCTCACTGATAACAAGGTTACGGGCATCACAGGAAAGGGTAATTTCACCGGCACCTGGTCCTTATTTGACGGCGACCGGGTCACTATGGTGAGCCTGTCACCATGATAACGGCGGCCGGAATACTTGAATGAAGACTGTTGAAAAGCGTATAATCGGAAAGAAAGTGTTACAAAGAATGACTGATCAGAACAGTGGTATTTATTAGTGGAAGGAGCATGAGATAATGAGTGTACAGATCGGAACAGTAAAAACTGACAGGTTTTCCATGGATTATTGTAAGTTCGGGAGCGGTGACGGAACCCTCGTAGTGCTGCCGGGCCTTAGCGTGCAGAGCGTCATGCCTCTTGCGGAGGCCATAGCCAATGCCTTTAAGCTGCTGACAGATGATTTTACGGTTTATGTCTTTGACCGCAGAAAGGGAGAGCTGCCGGGAACTTACAGGGTCTCTGATATGGCTGAGGACACTGCGGAGGCTATGGATAAGCTCGGTATCAAAGACGCGGATATCTTCGGAGCTTCCCAGGGCGGTATGATGGCAATGGAGATCGCGATAGGACATCCTGAACTTGTTTCCAGGCTTGTCATCGGTTCTTCTTCTGCGGCTATAAGTGATGACGTTTTTAAGACCTTTGATGAATGGATCACTCTCGCTAAGGAAGGCAGAGCAGCCGATCTTTATCTCGCATTCAGCAGGGCACTCTATCCGGAGGAAGTGTATGAGAGCATGAAGGAAGCATATACGGAGGCCGCAAAAACCGTAACTCAAGCAGAACTTAAGCGCTTCATCACCATGGCGGAGGGTATAAAAGGCTTTGATATCACAGCCGACTTAAATAAAATCACCTGTCCCGTCCTTGTCATCGGTTCCAGAGCCGACAGGGTGCTGGGCGGTGAAGCATCCGAAAAGATCACGGAAGGCTTAAAGAACAGCCCGGACGCCGGACTCTATATGTATGACGGATACGGACACGCCGTATATGACCTTGCCCCGGACTATCCGGAGCGGATGCTGAACTTTTTCAAAAAGGAAGTCACAGGGGACGGTTCTAATTGACTTCCTGATCAATGAGCTTTAAGTCACAGGGGACGGTTCTAATTGACTTCCTGATCAATGAGCTTTACGCTATTTTTAAATAACGAAGAATGCTGAAATACGGTTATACAACAGGCACCTGCGCTGCCATAGCCTCCAGGGCAGCGGCGGAAATGATCTTTTTAAGGAAGGCTGTATCCCATGGGGAGGTGCTTACTCCCTCCGGAACGGTGATAAGAACGGAGATACTCTGTCCGGAATTTGATGAAACCTACGGAAAGTGCGGGGTAAAAAAGGATTCCGGCGACGACCCGGATGTGACAAACGGTATGCTCATCTTTTCCGAGGTTACCCTTAAGGATCAGAAGGGAATAGAAATAGACGGCGGAGAAGGCGTGGGAAGAGTGACAAAGCCCGGGCTTTCGGTACCTCCGGGAGAAGCTGCCATAAATAAGGTTCCCCGGGAAATGATAACGTCTTCCCTTGAAGAGGTATTTGAAAGCTTTGGTTTTGAAGGCGGAGCCCGTGTCCTCATAAGCGCTCCCGGAGGTGATGAGATAGCAAAACGCACCTTTAACCCCCGGCTCGGGATCGAGGGCGGCATTTCGATCCTGGGGAGCAGCGGCCTTGTTAAACCCATGAGCAATGAGGCCGTTATCGAAACCATAAAAGCAGATATCAGCGTCCACCGTTCTTCGGGGGAGGACACCCTTATCCTCACTCCCGGAAATTACGGCAGGGATTTTATTAAGGAAAACCTGGATCTGGATCTTGATAAGGCTGTGATCACGTCAAACTATATCGGCATTGCCCTGGATGAAGGGAAAATAAAGGGTTTTAAGAGGATACTTCTCATCGGACACATCGGAAAGCTGGTCAAGCTTGCCGGCGGGATCATGAACACGCACAGCAGGGAAGGCGACTGCCGGATGGAGATATTGTCCTCTGCAGCCTTAAATTTTACTGACGACATTGGTCTTTTAAGACGTATTTCCGGCTGCATTTCAACCGATGAAGCCCTGGGGCTCCTTAAGGAAAAGGGAATACTTCAGGAAACCATGGACCATATCGGGAAAAAAGCTCTTTTTCATATGAAAAACCGGCTTTATAACGACAGCGGCATTAACACCGGTCTCATCATCTTTTCCAATGTTTTCGGGGTTCTCTATGATTCCCCGATCGGGTAGGGGAAAGATCTCAATAGCAATCGGCTTATCACTTAAAATACCCCGCAGCATTAGCTGCGGGGCATGATCTTCCGGATTAAATCCATTATCAGTTGTTTATGAGCTTATCCTCATCAGACCAGCTGTAGAGCTTTCTGATCTCTTCGCCGTACTGCTCGGAGATATGCTCTGCCGCCTTGTCGCGGAGTGCCTGGAAGTGTACTCTTCCGCCGGCATCTGACATATCGAGGAGGAAGTCCTTTGCGAAGGTACCGTCCTGGATATTTGCAAGAACCTTCTTCATTGCTTCCTTGGTGTCATCGGTTATGATCTTGGGGCCTGTGGTATAGTCGCCGTATTCAGCGGTATTGGAGATGGAATATCTCATGCCCTTGAAGCCTGACTGATAGATAAGGTCAACGATGAGCTTCATCTCGTGGATACACTCAAAGTATGCATTCCTGGGATCATAGCCTGCTTCAACCAGAACCTCAAAGCCTGTCTGCATAAGCTTGCAAACGCCGCCGCAGAGCACTGCCTGCTCACCGAAGAGGTCTGTCTCTGTCTCTGTCTTGAAGGTGGTCCAGAGCACGCCTGCCCTTGCGCCGCCGATACCAAGAGCATAGGCAAGTCCTATATCCTTAGCCTTTCCGCTGTAGTCCTGCTCAACAGCTATAAGACAGGGAACACCCTTTCCTGCCTGATATTCGCTTCTTACGGTATGTCCCGGTCCCTTGGGAGCGATCATTACAACGTCCACATCTGCGGGAGGAACAATGAGCTTATATCTGATATTAAAGCCATGGGCGAACATAAGCACGTTTCCGGCTTCCAGATTGGGCTTGATAGACTCGTTGTACATCTTTGCCTGCTTTTCATCATTGATAAGGATCATGATGATGTCAGCCCTCTTTGCAGCTTCTGCAGCGGTATAAACTTTGAGTCCCTGCTCCTCGGCCTTTTTCCAGGACTTTGAGCCCTCATACAGACCTATTATAACGTTGCAGCCGGAATCCTTAAGATTCAGTGCGTGTGCATGTCCCTGGCTGCCGTAGCCTATGATGGCGATGGTCTTTCCGTCGAGAACGGAGAGATTACAGTCAGATTCGTAGTAGATAGGGTTTGTGTCGTTTAATGCCATTTCATTAATCTCCTCTTCTTTATTTTTTACCGGTAAAAACCGGTTATAAACTGTCTCATCAAGACCCGTTCGCGAGTCCTATGTGCCTGATCCGGGTCTGATCCGGGTGAGCGAGCCTTAAAGTCCTGCAAAGTTAAAATCTGGGATCCTCTTCCTCCAGCCAGATAACCCCCTCTGTTCCCCTCTGGAGCCCGGCTATTCCGGTACGGGCGATCTCAAGTATCCTGAAATCAGATAAAAGATCTATAAATGCGTTTATCTTGGACTGGCTTCCCGTGATCTCCGCAATAAGGGAATCCGGAGCCACATCCACCACGCTTGCCCTGAATACATCCGCAAGAGCAATGATCCCCTGACGGCTCTTCGCATCCGCCTCTATCTTTATCATACAGAGCTCCCTGTAAACGGAGTTATCGGGTTCAAGCACCCTGATGTCCCTGACGTCCACAAGCTTGCCCAGCTGCTTTTCTATCTGCTCAAGTATCTCATCATCCCCGTCCGTCACAATGGTTATCCTGGTAAACCTGGGATCTGCCGTGACACCGGCGGTGATACTGTCTATATTATAGCCTCTTCTGGCAAAAAGCCCGGCTATCCGGCTCAAAACACCGGAGGTATTGTCAACTAATAACTGGAATACTTTTTTCTTCATCTTATTTCCCATCCGTCAGCGGAGGATTTTGATACAGCATCTCATTGATATCCGCTTCTTCACTTTCTATCGCTTCGATCACTTCTTCAATCGTTGCACCTTCTTTAATTGCAACCTTTTTGATCCTTTTCAAAAGATGAAGTCTTTCAAACAAATTAACGTTCAATTCCTTTTCGTTTGAAAGCATATCAATTCCTCCTTTCAAAAAATAATCATTTGTAACTGTTCAGAGCAGCCCGAAGCACTTGCTGCTGAGGGTGTATTAAAACCCTGGCATTTAGATATCCGGTCTATTATAGCACTATATCTCACACTTTGAAAGCGCCAGGGTTCCGGTGCGGGCAAGCTCCACAATGCTTATGCCCTTTAAGAGCTTTACAAAAAGTCCGGTTCTCTCGGGCGTGTCACAGATCTGTATCATCATCTGGTATTTACCCATGTCCACTATATCGGCCTTCATGGCCTGACAGGTTTCCATTATCTCCCGGCGGTTGCTCTTATTGTATTTCACCTTTATGAGCACAAGCTCCCGGCTTATGGCTTCTTCCTCCTGGAAGGTCTTTATCTTTATCACATCCAGCTTTTTATTGAGCTGTTTTTCGATCTGCTCCAGAGTGCGGTCGTCACCGCTGGACACGATGGTCATGCAGGACACCTTATTATCTTCCGTTTCCCCCACTGCAAGGGAATCTATATTAAAGGTACGTCTGGCAAAAAGCCCTGACACCTTTGAAAGCACACCGGATCTGTTCTCAACCAGCACTGAATAAATCTTTTTCATATCAGCTGATGCCGCTCCTTTTCTGTCTCTCACCGGATTCCTCCGGTTCCTTATACTTAGGACTGTCGAAACTATCTGTCCGAAACTACCTCTCCGAAACATTTTCCATGGGATCCACCATTACCTCCATGATGACCGTAGTGTCATCCGACAGGAATTCCTTTATCCTCTCATCCGCTTCACCCATGTTTTCAACTCTTAAATATCCTATTCCGTAAGCCTGGGCGATCTTTGAAAGATCGGGATCCTTTCCTAAAAACACCATGTTGTAATCATCATCATAGCTGTAATGCTGATGCTCCCTCACAAGCCCCAGATACTCATTCCGCATCACCACTATCTTCACCGGAAAATCATACTGGTTTATGGTGGCAAGCTCCATCATGGACATCTGGAAGGAACCGTCACCGCAGACCGCGATTACCTGGGTATCACGCTCCGCAGCCTTTACCCCCATGGCTGCCGGAATGGAGTATCCCATGGTTCCCATGCCGCCGCTGGTAAAGAATTTATTCCTGTCACGCATGATGATGTTCCTGCAGGAAAATAACTGATTCTGTCCCACATCCGCCACATAAACCGCGTCATCCCTCATCTCATGGCAGAGCTTCCTTACAAAGGCGCAGGAATTAACGAACTCCGGATCCGAATGGTGTTCCTCCTTCATGGAATCCCTGTAGAGATCCAGCATATTCACCCAGGTCTCATGTTTGTCCTTAAAATCCTCTTCCATGAAATCCGCAAATATGTGTTTTATATCTCCGACTATGGGAATGGTGGGACCCACGTTCTTTCCGATCTCCGCGGGATCCACATCCATGTGGATGAGAATCTTTCCCTCAAAGGTCATGTCGGGGGCAGCCACTGCCCTGTCCGCAACCCTTGCCCCCACCATGAGAAGGGTATCGCACTCCCTCATGGCGCGATTGGCGTATTGATTACCGTTATTACCCACCATACCGTAGTACATGGGGTGATCCGTGGGCAGCACTCCTAATCCCATCATGGTGGAGACCACCGGTATCTGATGCTTCTCCACAAAGGCCCTGAGATCCTTTTTTGCGTTTGAAAGAAAAACTCCTCCCCCCGCGATTATAAGGGGCTTTTTGGCATTTTCCAAAACCTTTATAACCTTTTTTATCTGTACCGTATTACCCTTAACGGTGGGCTTATAGGTGCGCATCTTCGGGTCTTCTTCCGGATACTCGAAGTCCCCTATCTTCTGGAGCTGCACGTCACAGGGGATGTCGATAAGCACCGGTCCCTTTCTTCCTGTAGATGCCACAAAAAAGGCTTCGTGGATGATCCTTGGTATATCCTTTACATCCCGTATGAGATAGCTGTATTTAACAAAGGATTCCGCGGCTCCGGTCACATCCACCTCCTGGAAGACATCAGAGCCTATCTGGTCTGTATTGACCTGTCCCGTAATACATACCAGCGGAATGGAATCCGCATAGGCCGTGGCTATTCCGGTTAAAAGGTTTGTGGCCCCGGGACCGCTGGTCACGGCACAGACCCCGGTTTTTCCAAGGGTTCTGGCATATCCGCTGGCGGCATGTCCCGCATTCTGCTCGGTACGGACCAAAACCGTCCTTATTTTTTCTTTTCCGACACTATTCCAGAAGGGATCAATGGCCACTCCGGAATATCCGAAGATGGTGTCCACTCCCTCCTTTATCAGGCATTTTGCTATGGCGTCAGCACCATTCATTTGTAATACGCTCCTTTATTCTTTGTCAGCCTTTTCCCCGTTTCCTGCGGTATTTCCTGCTGTAATGCTCTTTGCTACGGTGTTATCCCTGCGCCTTCAGGACGTTTCCTGGCGCTTATCTGCGTTTCCTGCTGTAATGCTCTTTGCTACCCTTACCGCATCCGCCGCATCCTTTGAGTAAAAAGCCCCGATCTCCCGTGCATATCCCTCCGTAATGACCGCTCCCCCGATCATAAAGCTTCCGCCGTATCCGTTGGCTTTGAGATGCTCTATTGTTGTCTTCATCTGTTTCATGGTGGTTGTCATAAGGGCCGACATTGCAACTATATCGGCGTTATTCTCCCTTGCGGCCGTTAAAAAGGCTTCCTTTGAAACATCCTTTCCCAGATCTGAAACCATAAAGCCATGGTTTTTTAGCATCATCACCACCAGGTTTTTCCCTATGTCATGTATGTCACCCTCAACTGTTCCTATGACTACCTTCGGGGCTTCTTTACCGGAATCCTTATCCTTCTTAAGATAGGGTTCCAGCACATCTATGCTCTTTTTCATGGCCTCGCCGCTGGCAATGAGCTGGGGCAGAAAATACTTCTTTTTATCGAAAAGCTCTCCCACCCTGTTTATGGCGGGGAGCAGGGAGTTATTCAAAATATCCCCGGGTTCCAGACCCTCTTTTAAGGCCTTTTTGACAGCCTCCGGGGCTGCGTCCCGTTTCCCCTTCAGCACCGCCTCAAAAACCGGGTCGTCCCCTTTACTGTACCCGGCAGTCCCGTCCCCAGAGACCTTTTTACTGTGCCCTGTAACCCCGTCCCCAGAGACCTTTTTACTATGCCCTGTAACCCCGTCCCCGGGAGCCATTTTACTGTGCCCTGTAACTCCGTCCCCGGGAACCATGGAGGACATGAATTCTATATATGAAAGATCTGCGCCTTCCCTTCCCATAAGAAGATCTCCGGTAAGAGCCGCTATCCTTATGCTCTCCTGCATGGGATTACATATTGCCATGGTAAGTCCCCTGTTTATGGCCATGGTAAGAAAGGCGGAGTTTACATAGAGCCTCTCCGGCAGTCCAAAGGAAATATTGGAAAGACCGCAGACAGTGGCGATTCCCAGCTCCTCCCTGCAGTACCTTATGGTCTCCAGTGTTTCAAGAGCAGCCATTTTATTGGCTCCCACAGTTCCTACCAGACCATCCACCACGAGATCGGTTTTACTTAATCCCGCTGCAAGCGCTCTCTCAAGAAGCTGCCTTATTATATCCTTTTTCTCTTCAAGGCTTTCGGGTATCCCCTTATCGCTTAAGGGGAGCAATATGCACATGGCCCCGTACTTTTTTGCAAGCCTGAGAAGGGGAACGCATTTCGCCTCTTCCAGGGAAACGGAGTTCATAAGGGCTCTTCCGGGATAAAGACGGAGCGCCGTCTCCATTATATCCACATGGCTGGTATCTATTGAAAGGGGCAGATTTGTCACCCCCGTAACCTCATCTATGGCCCGGAGCATAAGGGCTTTTTCATCCACCCCGGGCATTCCCATATTCACATCCAGAACCTTTGCTCCCGTCTCCTCCTGCTCCTCCGCAAAGGAAGTGACCATGTCAAAGACACCTTTTTTTAGCTCCTCCTGCAGGGCTTTCTTTCCGGTGGGATTTATCCTCTCCCCGATTATGAAAAATCTGTCCTCAAGACCAAAGCAGAAATTCTGCCGCTCACTTGTGAGCATATACAGATCATCCTGTCTGTCTGTGTTTTCCGGCTCAATATTTACGGTATGTTCAACAAGTGCGCGGATATGTTCCGGGGAAGTGCCGCAGCACCCTCCCATAATGTCCGCACCGGAGCGGGCTATTTCCTCCATCTCCAGGGCAAAGCCCCCGGGATCCAGAGCGTATGACGTATTACCGTTTTCATCCATATAGGGCAGGCCGGCATTGGGCTTACATATGACAGGGATCCGGGCATATCTCTTAAGCTCTGCTATCATGCCCTTCATCTCTTTCGGGCCCATGGAACAGTTTATCCCAAAGGCGGAAACCCCCAGTGCCTGCAGGGTGATAAGCGCGGTAAGGGAATCCGTACCGTACAGTGTCCTGCCGGATTCCTCAAAGGTAAGGGTGGTCATTACCGGAAGATCACAGACCTCCTTACAGGCAATGACTGCGGCTCTTGTCTCCTGCAGGCTCATCATGGTCTCCACCACAATGAGGTCGGCTCCGGCCCTGCAAAGTGCATCCGTCTGTTCCTTATAGATATCGATCAGTTCCTCAAAGTCAAGCTCTCCTGCAGCCCCCACGGACTTTCCTGTCATAGTCACGTCCCCGGCCACAAACACAGGCAGGGCTTCAGGGTTTTCCTCATGAAATCTTTTAACTGCTGTTTTTGACTCTCCCACAAGGATACTGTTTAACTCATACAGCCTCTCCTCAAGGCCGAATTCCTTTAGCTTTATCCGGTTTGCGGTAAAGGTGGGAGCATAGACTATCCGGGAGCCTGCCCGGAGATACTCAAGCTGCAGGTTGATCAAAACCTCCGGGTTTTCCGATATCCAGAGATCAGGACATACACCGGCGCCCATTCCTCTTTTCTGAAGCATGCTTCCGGTGGCTCCGTCCAGGTAGATCCTGTTATTTTCGGTTAACTGTCTGAATTCGTCTTTTGTCATCTGTTCTTTCCAAAGCCTGTCCGCACCCTTTACGGGTCCGGATCTTATCCCTCAAGCTTTTTACAAACCACCACGAACCTTCCGTTCTGCTCATCATAATCACAGGTGGACAGGAATAAAAGGTTGTCCCCGTATTTTGCGGTGACCCCGGTATCATAGAGGGCAACAGCCTTCATTTCATTCATACCTGAATTGAATTCCTTTTCAGAGGCGGGATCTATAAACTGATAATACTTAAAAGCAATGATATTTTCCTCATATACATGGGACTGAAAGGCCATCATCACCTGATATGTGCCGGTCTCATATATGGAGTCAAACTGCACTATCTGGTGCTTATCGTAAAAATCCTTTGATTTATACCTGTCAAGACTCCCGAACATCTGCCCGGACTTCATATTGTGCCCGTAAATAATGAAGTTTTCCGTAGGCTTTACTATATCACAGAGATCATCCATGAAAAGGGTTCCGTTCCTGTCCTCTTCACCCTTGAAATTGTGATCCAGATAGAATTCACCGTTTCCGTTTAAGGATTTCATAACCGGATAATCAATATCCGTGCCTTTGATCTTAAGCCACCCCGTCAGGTTCTTATTCTGGTCATAAAGCTTCTGGTACTGGCCAAGGATCATAAGGCTCCTCTCCTGCCCGCTGCCGTCCGTCACCTGTACCAACTCGCTGCCCTGGTTTTTGTCAAAAAACACATTTTCGGCCGTGTCCGCCATCTTCCCGGACATATCGGAATTTGCTCCCGCATTATATAAATAGAACCCAAGATATACGGCACAGGCCGCAAATATGAGAAAGGCAATGAGCCTTGCGGCGGAACGCTTTTTCATCAGCTCATCCTCTCAAATTCTTTTTTGCATCTGGGACATTTTACCATTATCCTTCCCTTATTGGCAGGGACCTTTACTTCCACTCCGCAGCCGGGACACTTGAAAAGACAGGCTTTCAGCCCGTAGGTCTTTTTATTCTGAAAGGGCTTTATGCTCTTTATGTTTCCCCACCATTCCTTCATGCTCTTCACAAAGGGCCTGGATCTGTCCGAAACTCCGCCGGTAAGGTTTTTAAAAATCATGTTCTCTCTCTCCCTGGCGCTGATGTTTTTTGACAGCATCCGAAACAGGCTCCAGCCCACCAGTACAATAAGTACGAACACAAAAAAGGTGGCGGCATTCCTGTTTCTGGATAAAGCCGCAAAAAGAAGACATATCCCGGCTACAATAAGAATTTTCAGGGACATGTCATCATGGCCGTATCTGCCTGACATAAATTGTCGGAATTTATCTTTCAGCACTTATAATAAAGTCTTTCTGTTGTATTCAATGATGGATGGTGCGCTGCCCATCATTCACTGTTTCCTCATAAACCTCAATAAGGAAACCATCCGTTTCCTCATTTTTAAGGATCTCCCTACGGTCCGTGATACCGTCTCCTGCCACTCCCCCGCAGATATCAAAGCCGGCGATCCTCCTCTTAAAAGCCTCTTTCAAAATAATATCCCTTATCCCTGAAAGCTCCATATCCCCCTGATCCCAGTTGGTGGGGCAGACTCCGGCTTTCAGAACATCCTTGTCTATTGAGATATAAAGAGGCCTGCTTCTGTCAAAGGAGCCTTTCAGCACCGTTATCCTGTCCCTGCCCTGCACAAGCTTTATGCCTGACAGCGTGTCCGGAAGCTCTTTTATCGCATCCCTTATCCAGGATCCGCAGGACTTAAGTCCCTCTATCACAGGTTCCTGACTGTCATTATGATTATCAAAAACCAGAAGATCAAAGGCTTCCGTCATATTGTGGAGATAGAGCCTCGTTATGTAATGGTAATCACCAATATCCGTAAGGTGTACTACCGCATCAGATAAAGCGGTTATCTTCCTTATCTCCTTTTCACTTTCCGGATCGATATAGAGCTTTGTGCCGGACAGCCCTTTAAGGTCAAACATCCTGTGATCCTTAAAAAAGCCCGGCCCGTATTCCTCATACATTCCCGAAAAACTTAAGACCTCAATCATTCCACACATAATACCATATAAAGCAAAACCTGTCATCAGGCTTGTGATAAACCGAAAAAAGTGATAGATTATACAGATAAATCTAATGTGAGGTACAGCACATGCCTATTAAGGTACAGCGGGATCTGCCTGCAAGAGAGATACTTGAAAACGAGAATATTTTTGTGATGGACGAATTCCGGTCCCTGCACCAGGACATCCGTCCCTTAAAGATAGTGATCTTAAATCTCATGCCCTTAAAAGAGGATACGGAGCTGCAGATACTCCGTTCCCTTTCCAATTCACCGCTGCAGGTGGACATTACCTTCCTCACCATAGAGAGCCATGTGTCAAAGAACACCTCCGCTAACCACCTGAACCAGTTTTACACCACCTTCAGCGAGATACACCGCCACCGCTATGACGGCATGATAATCACCGGTGCGCCGGTTGAGACCCTGGAATTTGATGAGGTGGACTACTGGGAGGAATTATGCGATATCTTTGAATGGACCAAAACCCACGTTACCAGCACCTTCCATATCTGCTGGGGAGCCCAGGCCGGGCTTTTCTATCATTTTGGATTTCCAAAGCACATGCTGGAAAAAAAGCTCTTCGGGATCTATGCCCAGAAGGTCATGAACAGGAAGATCCCCTTAGTCCGGGGTTTTGACGATATCTTCTACGCACCCCACAGCAGATATACCTGCGTGGATCCGGAGGATATACATAACTGTCCTGATCTCATAGTCTGCGCGGAATCCGAAGAGGCAGGGATTTTCCTCTGCATGACAAAGAGCGGCAGCCAGGTCTACGTTATGGGACATCCCGAATATGACAGGCTGACCCTCGATAAGGAGTATGTAAGGGATCAGAATAAGGGCCTCGATACGGCCCTTCCGAAAAACTACTATCCCGGAGACGATCCCTCAAAACGTCCAAATCTCTCCTGGAGAAGCCACGCCAACAACCTCTATACCAACTGGCTGAATTACTACGTATATCAGGCTACGCCCTACACTCTGGAGGATATTCCGGATGAAGAAAGACTTGCTCCGTAAGACACAGGCTTTCGCATCCGCTCCCGGTTCTCCTTTAACAGAACAGATAAAAGGCTTTTGCTATCTGATACTTTGTCCGGCAATCATCTTTATCTGTATGGAGTGGTATCTAAGAAACCCTTTCATGGAAAAATGGGGGATAAAGGCGGTTCTCTTTATCGTTAACCTTCTCATCTTCTACATCCTTGAATTTCTTTTTTATGCCATTACGGGAAGCCTCAGGGCCTCCCTTTATATTCTGTCGGTTCTCTCATTTATTTTTGGGATAACCGAACACTACGTCTATTCATTCCGGGGAAGTACCCTTGTGCCCTGGGATTTCCTGTCCCTTAAGACCGCCCTTTCCGTATCGGATAACTATGAGTTTAAGCCGGATAAGACAACGGTGATACTGACCCTTATATTTATCCTGATGTGGATAAGCCTCATATTCTGCAATATCAGCATAAAGAACAAAAAGAAGCTCCGTCTGACGACCGGGATCCTTTCTTTTTTAATGCTTTTCCTTGTCCTTTTTCCCTTTGTCCAGTCCGAAAATACCATAAAGACTCTTAAGGTCTATGACAAGCTCTTTACCCCTGCCACCATGACCATGAGGGACGGCATGTTTTTCTCCTTTGTCTATAATATGCAGTTCTTAAATGTGAAAAAGCCCGGCGGATATAACAGTGACAGTATACGCTCCTCTCTTTTTACCGACTACGGGGGTGAAGAGGGGGTTAAAATACAATCCGGAAATGAGCTCCCCAACATCATAGTAATAGTCTGCGAAGCCTTTTCAGATCCCGCGGTCCTTGGGGATTTCAATGTGAACACTGACTATATGCCCTTTATCCGCTCCCTTATCAATGATGGGTCCACGGTTTCCGGCACATTGAACGTGTCAGTCATCGGCGGAAACACCCCCAACACCGAATATGAATTCTTAACCGGAAATACCATGGCCTTTCTCCCTGCGGGAAGCGTGCCATTTTTGCAGTTTGTAAAGCATAAGACCGACGCCCTGCCCTCGTATCTTAAGGATCTGGGCTACCGCACCGTGGCCATGCATCCCTACGGTGCGAAAGGCTGGGACAGAAACAGGGTGTATCCCCTTCTCGGCTTTGAAAAAATGTACTTTTCGGACAGTTTCCTAAATTCCTCTCCGGAATACATACGGAAATACATAAGCGACAGGACACTTTTTAATAAGATAACAGAGCTATACAAGGAAAACGTGAAGGAGACCCCTCTCTTTTCCTACAATGTCACCATGCAGAACCACTCGGATTACACCCAGGATTTTGACAATTTCACTCCCGATATAGAAATAGAGGGAGTTAAGGGGATACGGCCGGCGGAGAGATACCTTTCCTTAGAAAAGATCACCGATCAGGCTTTTAAGGAATTCATTTCCTACTTTGACAGCATAAGCGACCCAACCCTCGTAGTGTTTTTCGGGGATCACCAGCCCGCAGACAGCGTTGTTGAACCTATCTGGAACCTGAATAACAAAAAGGGCAGTGAATTAAAGGAAGATGACCTCAGGAAAAGATATAAGGTTCCCTTTTTGATCTGGGCGAACTACCCTTTGGACGGGGCCTCTGATCTGGAGCTCAGCACCAATTACCTCGGGAATCTGGTGCTTAAAAGCGCCGGCATAGATATTGCAGGCTACCGGGCTTTTCTTAATGAACAATACAAAGAAGCACCGGTCATCACCTCCGTATACACCTCTTTTTCAGACGGCAGAAGGAACTCCGCCGATATTGATGATGAGGCTTTACAGAATTACCGGCGTATGCAATACTACGAAATGTTTGATGACACCGATACCCTTGAATAAAAAGGATACGAAAGCCCCCGGACCGCATATTTCCTGTTAAAATGAACGAGCTTAAAATGTTTTACAAAAAGCATACGAGAGCCATATTCTATGTGACAGCATTCCTGCTGCCTTTTTCCATGACCCTTTTATTATTCGCAGTCCGTGAGATCTATCCTTTCGGCGACGTCACCTTTTTAAAAAAGGATATGTACCAGCAATACACTCCTTTTTTCTATGAGTATTACAGAAAGCTTAAGGGCGGCGACAGCCTCTGGTACTCCTGGAATGCAGGTCTTGGAGCGAATTTCCTTGCGGTGATAGCCTACTATCTCGCTTCTCCCTTAAATTTCCTTATCGTCCTTTTTCCGGAAAAGCTCATTCTGGAATTCATGTCCTACTCTGTGGTATTTAAGACAGGCCTCATGGGGCTCTGTTCTTCCTCCTACCTCTCATACCACTATAAGCGCCACGATCCCGCCATGGCCTTCTTTTCCTTTGCATATGCCATGAGTGCCTATATGGCGGCCTACAACTGGAATGTGGAGTGGATGGATGTACTTTTCATTTCTCCCCTGGTTCTTTACGGTCTGGAAAAAATGATGGACGGGCACTCCCCGGTCTTCTATTACTTCTCCCTAAGCTATGCCATATTTACAAATTATTACCTTTCCATAATGTTATGTATATACGTATTCCTGTATTTTATTGCCATGCAGGTGATAAAGGGTTTCAGCAGGAAAAATACAGTAAGGTTCATTATCTTTTCCCTGCTCTCCGGCGGAACCTGCGCAGTCCTTATCCTGCCGGAGTATTTCGCCCTTAAATTCACCACCTTTACAAATATCAGGTTTCCAAAGGAATTAAATGTCTATTTAAGTCCCAGGGAGCTTATGGTAAGGCACTTCTTCGGTGTTGCACCGGAAACGGGTCTCGGACACCAGCCAAATATCTACTGCGGGATACTGATAATCTTCCTGGTCTTTGTCTATGCCCTGTCAAAAAAGACACCTTTGAAGAATAAAATCTGTGCCCTTTCTTTACTGTTTTTCTTCCTGCTGTCCTTTGACATCAACTTCTTAAACTTTATCTGGCACGGCCTTAACTATCCGGATTCCCTTCCCGCACGCCAGGGCTATCTCTATACACTGCTTCTCATCACCATTTCCTACAGCGCCTTCCTTATCCTCCGTGATATGGAACAGAACGTTTTTTATATCTCAATAGTTGCGGCCTATCTAACCATCACCCTCTGCGCCTTTTTATCAAAGGGAGAGGAAATGTCGGAAATAAGCAAGATAGTCACTCTGGTTTCTGCGGTATGCATGGTGATCCTCTTTCTTTTATACCGCACCGCACCGGATAAGATCCATTTCCCGGGAAACGGACAGGAGCTCTTTTTCCGATACGGTATCCTGATCTTCTTTGCGGCGGAGGTCTTTTTCAATATGTACTATACAAACAACCGGTCCGTCCACCGCACTGCCTATTTTTCAAAGTTTGATGATTACAGGGCATTAAACGAGGTAAAGAAGGAAACTGACATTAAAAATGACGCTCCCTTATCAAGGGCCGATGAGGTTGACCGGAATGTTCGGAATGATTCCATGACAATTGATTACTCCTCCCTGTCCAATTTTTCCTCCACCACAAACGGACTTCTCATTAAGTACCTGAATAAATACGGCTTTATGAACAGCCGGGTATTCTATCTTTCTGACGGGGCCACGGCCTTTACCTCCCTGATCCTGGGGCAGCGCTACACCTTTGTGCCCGAAAACGGTGTCTATTTTTCTGAGGATATTTCAAAGCCCTTAAGCTTTAGCAACAACTCAGTTATCTATGAGTTTAACGACAGCATTCCAAACGGTTATGTTTTAAGGCTGAATGATGATGCAGAGAAAAAGCTCTTCATTCCCGCCTCGGATGCGGAAAAGATAATAGATGGCGAGATTTCCCCTCCAAACAGTGACGGCTCACCCCTTGAAGTACAGAACAGGCTGATGCATGACTTAAATATATCCGGGACGGCTCTGATGGAATACGGCTCAGGAGACGGAGGTACAATTTACAAGGGTTCTGATTTCGTAAGCGTGAAGTTTTCTGACGACTGCCACCTCTATGCCTACAACCACACAAAGACAAAGGGTGAATTAAAGATCTCCATGACGGATTCCTATCCCGGAGGAAAAATGAGCGCCAACAAATACCGGTACATCTATGATCTCGGATATCATGAGGAGGGCACAACTGCCACCTTTTACTCCGAAAACAAGGAAGAGGACGGGATAGACATGGAGTTTTACCGCTTAAATCCCACGGTACTCGACACCTTTTCAGATATGCTGAATTTCTCTGAAAGGCTCTATGACATTGAAAAGGATGATGACAGCTTAAGAGGAAAAATAGAAATGGGTTCATCAGGGCACCTCGTTCTGATGGTACCCTATGAACCCGGATGGTCTTTGTATGTTGACGGCCGGAAGACCCATATCGACCTGTTTGACGGCCTTTTTATCTCCACCGGCCTTTCGGAAGGACATCATGACATAGAGATCAGATTCTTTCCAAAAGGACTTAAATCCGGGATGATCATCAGCCTGCTTTCACTGTTCACCGCTCTTTTCCTGATAAAATACTTCTCTGTCCTGAAAAAGAGAGCAATGCACGTGCGCCGTCATAAGATGGTGTAAAAACCTTTTGCCGGTCTTAAGCCTCTCCCACTGCCTTATTCACAGCGTCCTGCATTATGGCATAATTAACGATCCCTAGACCTATGAGCCCCAGTATCAGGAACAGGATATTAGAGCCGGATGCATTCATATTGAGCCTCTTCTTTATCTCATCCGTTCTCTCGCCCATAACGTAATACCAGTAGAGACCGTAGATGCCGCATGTGATAATGGTAAAGAGTATAACAAGCCCGCCGCTTGTGGCATTTTCCTTACCCGACAGGGAATTGATCTCCTCATTTAATACGTACATCCAGTAGAGGCCGTATATTCCGCAGCTGATGATGGTGAAAATGATACAAAGAACAATATTCCTGTTTGTTCCGTTTCCAAATATAACGTCATTTGCGGCTCCGTAATTACTGCTGTAGTCAGTATAAGCCTCAACCCTCTGAACGTTCTCTTCGCCGGTATTATCAGCTCCGGCTCCGGTATAGGTTTCGGTTGAAGTTTCAGCCGCATTTCCGGCTGCAGCAATGTCATCAGTCAGGGTTGCGCCGCAGTTGCTGCAGAACTTTGTGCCTTCAGCGATCTCGCTTCCACAGTTTGGACAAAACATAATAAGCTCCTCCTTTATTCAGTGATCATAGCAGCTATTCAGGACCCAGCACACTGAACTTCCCAAACAGTTACTGATTTTCAAAATAATAGCACGATAATTCCCCTGCGTCAAAAAGCCATGCAGGAACCAAAATGCCAAGGCTCTTTCCAGTAGCCACGTAACGGAGTGCGTGGACTTATCACACATATAGTGCGTTATGCCTCCACGGCGGGTGGTTCGGAGCCAAACAGCAACCTGGAATCTTCAATAGCGGTGAGCCTGGGTCGTATGAAAACCGTGGCATTTTTATTTCAGCATTTCCATAAACTCCTCTTCGCTTATAACCCGGATCCCTAAGGCTTTTGCCTTGTCAAGCTTGCTTCCCGCGGCCTCCCCGGCAATGAGGAGATCCGTTTTTTTGCTGACCGAACCGGTGGCCTTGCCCCCGTTCTTTTCAATGACCTCCTGTATTTCCTTTCTGCCGAAATTATTAAGGGTGCCCGTAACCACTATGGTAAGACCCGACAGCTTTTCAGAACCGCCCTCTTCCTCCGGCATCACCGGGTTTAACCCCGAGGCCATGAGGTCGTTAAACACAAGGAGATCCTTTTCGTTACGGAAAAATTCATAAAGTGCCTTTGCCGTGGTCTCCCCCACGTCCTGGACAGAGATAAGCTCCTCCACGGAGGCGTCCTGAAGCCTTCTTAAATCCCTAAACTGCTTCATTATATCCGAAGCGGTCCTCTTTCCCACATTCCTTATTCCAAGGGCGGTAAGAAGCCTGTCGGGGGGATTGTTCTTTGACTTTTCTATTTCGTTTAACAGCTTATCGGTATTCTTTTCCTTACCTATAAGCCCTTTCGAAATAAGCTCATCCCGGCTCTCATGGAGATGGTAAATATCCGCATAGCTCATAAGATAACCGTTATGTACCAGTGTCTCTATAAGGGTGTCCCCGAGGCCCATGATATTCATGGCGTCCCTGGAAACAAAATAGGCTATGGAGCGCACCGACTGGGCGGGACATAAGGGGTTTATGCACCGGATGTCTGCCGTGTCCTCCTCCCGGACAAGCCCCTCACCGCAGACGGGACAGCTTGATGGAGGTGTAAAGACCCTCTCCGGCTTTTCCACACAGCCGTTTAGCTTGGGTATGATCTCACCGCTCTTAAAGATCCTGTATTTTCCCCCGACTCCTATGGTCATATCCCTGATATAATCGGCGTTATGGAGCGTGACCCTGGAGACGTTGGTTCCGCAGAGCTTTGCAGGAAGCCCTGTCTCGCTGTCGTGAACTATGCCGGTAAAGGTAAGCTTTCCCGTGCGCCCTATGTCCACGATGATATCCTCCATGGTAACCACCCGCTCCTCCGGGGGATACTTATATGCTATATGCCCGCTGGAATACTTGCTTCCGGCAGGAAACATATCCCTTAAGGATACATCATCTATTTTTACTACTGCTCCGTCTATGTCAAAATCATATTCCGACCTGTTCTCACCTATTCTGTCTATGGCGGCTGTCACTTCTTTTTCGTCGCTGCAGATATAGTGGGGTACCACCGGAACACCTGCAGAGTGCAGGGTATCAAGAGCCTCCCCGTGGCTCTTCATCATTTCGGCGGGGCCTTTCTGCACGTTAAACACAAACATGCTTAAGTGCCGCTCCCTTGTCACAAGGGGATCCAACTGCCTTAGGGTGCCTGCGGAGAGATTCCTCTTATTGGCGGCAGGACTCTTTCCCTGTTTTTCCTGAAGAGCGTTAAAACGGTCAAAATCCTCACTCTTCATATAAACCTCGCCCCTCAGCTCTATTTCGTCACAGTCTAAATCTATGGTCTCCTTTACGTCATCGATCTCCCGGGCGTTAAGGGTCACGTCCTCTCCCGTAAAACCGTCGCCCCTGGTCTCCGCAAGATAGAGCTTAAGAGCGCCCTCTGTACGTCTGTAGCGTAAACTCATGCTGAGACCGTCTATCTTTGCCTCCACGGAAAACCGGCAGTCCGGAAATCTATCCCGGACCTTTCCCACCCAGGCTTCCACATCCTCCTTTGTGAAAACATCCTCTATGGAGAGCATGGGCACATCATGGGCTACCTTGACCCCGGCTTCCCTCTTTGCCCTTCCTCCCACCTTTTTTGTAGGGGAATCCGCCGTAATGAATGAAGGATTCTCCGCCTCCGCTTTCTTTAATTCCTGCATCAGCATATCGTATTCGTAGTCGGAGATTTCCGGAGAATCCTCATTGTAATAGAGGTTCATGTGGTATTCTATCTTCTGTTTAAGCGCTTCGTATTCATCTCTTGTCATTTAACAGCACCCTGATCTCTTCTTTTGTTAACTCCCTGTAATGCCCGGGCTTAAGCTCACCCAGTGTGATATTCTTAAAACGTATCCTTTTAAGCTTCATCACATTGTAGCCGAAGTAATATACCACCCTTCGGATCTCCTGGTTTATGCCCTCCGTAAGGATGAACCTTAAATGGCAGTTGTCGATCCTTATTATCTTAAAGGGTTTATTTCTCCTGCCGGGAACAAGCTCTATCCCGCCCCTTGCCATCTTCTTTATATCCGTATCGGAAATATCCTTATCAAGGGATACTTCATATTCCTTTTCAATACCCTTTCCGGGCTTTAACAGCCGGTTTACCATGCTGCCGTCATTTGTAAGGAGTATGAGTCCCTCCGACTCCTTGTCAAGCCTCCCGATGGGAAATACCCTCACCGGGTAGTTTATGGCGTCAATGATGTTGTTGTTTTCCTTTCCCTGGTCCACGGTACTGGTAATGATGCCCCGTTTTTTATAATAGGCCAGCACCACCTTTTTTTCCGAATCCGGATTCTTTTCCAGGAGAACACCATCGATCCTTATCTCATCATCCCCGTTTACCTTCATGCCTTCCACGGCCTTTTCACCGTTGACGCTTATCCTGCCTGACATAATAAACCTGTCTGCTTCTCTCCTGGACATTACGCCGGAAGCAGACAGGTATTTGTTTATCCTTATCTTCTCTTTCATAACTTCCATTTCCCCGGGGGCAGTTATACGAAACCGCCTGCCGCTATTTCAAAGTTACTGTTCAGCCCACACCGCACCTTTGCATCACAGCTCGAACTTCCATCCGATCTCGGAGAGCTTGAGATGCATATCTATCTTTCTGAAAGCGCTGTTTGCGATGACCGGCTTTTTGATAAAATCAACAGCCCCCTGATCGTAGGCCTTTGCATTGGTCATAACCGACACATCATTTACCATGAAGATCACGGGTACATCCGAGAAGCCCGGAATGGCATGGATCTCTTCCATACAGGAGATACCGTTCTTATCAGGCATATTCATGTCCATGAGTATCACATCCGGCTTATAGCTATGAACCTTTTCCACAGCCTCTGTTCCGGTGGAGGCGGTATCCACATCATATCTGTCGCCGAGAACCTCCACGACCTGTTTCAGAACTGTAGGGAGATCGTCAACTATAAGCACTTTTTTATCACTTCTGTTCATGGGGATTTATACTCCTTTAGCGGTTGAAATATATACCGTTTATGATACTATATCTTTATCTTATTTTCAAGAATGACGAATGCTGCCTTGTTAGTTTTCAACAATTTAAGCGCAGGGATAGTGAAAGGAAATAAACGATGATAAAAATAAACACCGAAACAAGGGAACCTGTCCTCTCCTGTGAGATCTTCCCTCCGAAAAAGGAATCCTCCTTTCCGGGGGTATATGAGATCGTAGACAGAATAGCGGCTCTTGACCCCGCTTTTATCAGCGTGACATACGGTGCCGGCGGCTCCAATTCCGGAAAGCAGCTGGAGATACTGGACTATATCCAGAACAGTACAAAAACAGAGGCTCTGGCCCATATCACAAGTGTCGGCTTTAACCGGGAGCAGCTTGAGGAGGGTCTGAAAAAATATGAGGAAAAGGGAATAATGAACGTTCTCGCCTTAAGGGGCGACAGACCGAAGGATATGACTGATGAGCAGTTTTATTCCAGAGAATTTGAGCACGCTTCGGATATGATGAGCTATATCCGTTCCTCCGGAAGGACAGCAGACAGGGTCTCCATCGCCGGTGCCTGTTATCCCGAAAAGCACCCCGAAGCCCCGGACAAGCCCACTGACATTTTCTATCTTAAGAAAAAACAGGATATGGGCTGTGATTTCCTTATAAGCCAGCTCTTCTTTGAAAACACCCTGTACTACAGGTTTCTGGATCATGCGGGAAAGAACGGCATAACCATTCCGGTTCACGCCGGCATAATGCCAATCACCGACAGTAACCAGCTTGGACGGACTGTCACATTGTCCGGAACCTCGGTGCCCAAAAAGCTGTCTGACATAATAGCTAAATACGGTGATGATCCGGAAGACATGAAAAAAGCAGGCATCGACTACGCCGTAAATCAGGCCATTGACCTCTTTGAAAACGGTGTCCACGGCATACACGTATATGCCATGAATAAGCCGGAGCTCTGTGAAGCCATATTCAAGGCGGTCAGGGAATGAAAGAGCGGAGAATTTTTACGCTCCTTCCGTCATTGACGGTGACGGTGATATTTTTGACAGTCCTTGCAGCCAAGGGCATTTTTCCCTTCGGCAAAGAGACCATAGATTACTACGATATGGGACAGATCAATGCCCCTCTTTTTTATCACGCCTGGGATGTACTTCACGGAAGAGCTTCCCTGTTTTTTAACTGGTATATAAATGAAGGCCAGAATATTGCCATGGCAGCATCCAACCAGTGGAACCTCTCTCCCTTTATCCTGACCTTCCTCTTTGTTCCCCGTATCAATCTCATGCGCTTTCTCTCCGTTTACATCGGAATGCACTTTGTGGGAATGACTGTTTCAATGCAGTATTTTCTTTACCGGGTCACCAGGAAAACCCCCTGGTACTTCCGCTATGTGTTTTCCGTGGCCTACGGTATGTGCGGATATACGCTGACCCATTATACCTCACCCACCTTTCTGGACAGCGCGGTTTTCCTGCCCCTCATAATCCTCGGGCTCTACATGCTCTTAAAGCAAGGAAAAACCTATCTCTATATTTTTATGCTCGCCCTCTCACTTATAATAAGCTACTATCTCGGGGCCATAGATATGATATATCTCCTTATAATAAGCGGCGCATATATCACGTTCCTCTGCGATAAGGATAAGCAGGCAGACAGGGCGCTGCGTCTTGCTCTCTCTACAGTTTCAGGGATCATACTGTCAGCCTTCGTCCTTGTTCCCGTGTATTTTTCCCTGGCTAAATCCTCCAGGATAAACGAAAACTATGATTCCTCTCTTTCGGGAACAGTGATATCCGTTCTCAGTGCCATCGGCGCGGACCAGTATTACGTGAAATTCTGGCAGCTCTTTGCCATGGAGGCGGCCCTTGTAATCATCATATACGGCATGTGGAAGTTCAGAAAGGAGGGAAAGAAAACCCTGTTTGCCTTTATCTTCTGCTTTGCCCCCTGCGCCCTTATTCCCTTTGAATCCGTTAACCTGATATGGCATCTCTTAAGCTATTTCCACTATCCCATCCGCTGCGGATATCTGATACCCTTTTCGCTTCTTGTCCTTGCGTCATATTATGCCGGAAGGCTTTATTCCAATGAGCTTTCCAGCGGACTTTCCAGCGGACTTTCCGGCACCCGGATAAGGGAGCATATCCCGGCGATGGTTATGGCAACACTTATAGCTTCCGGAACCCTTATACTGTTTTTTAAGCATGACATCTGGGCTGTTGAGACCCTATTTAAGGCCTCACTCATATTTTCCGCAGTATTTTTCTGTATCTACCTTGTCATTTTTTCCATCCGGCGCATACCAAAACAGGTGTTTATCTGGTTTGTTCTTTCGGAGCTCATTGTCGGATCGGCCATCGGATACGGAAAGCCTCATATATATGACCATTTCTTTTCCGATCCCGAGCAGAACGGGACTTTTGTGGAGGAGGCGCTTAAGCTCTCCAGTGACCTTGACATAGCCCCCTCCCCTCTTTACCGCATAAAGAATCCCGACACCTCGTTAAACGCAAATTACGGTATCATAATGAACCGGGCCACCTTCTGCGGCTGGGCTCAGACACTGTCCAGACCCTTTCAGAAGGGAGCCGAAAAATTCGGATACAGCACCCATTTTATGCGGATACTTGATTCCGGCGGAACCGCCTTCACGGATGCGCTTCTCGGCATCACGGAGTCCCTTTCCCTTACTGATGATGAAAAGCGTATGCCTTCCGTTTACGCGCAGAGAGCTTTTAACGGCACATATCACCTCTATGACCTTAAAAACACTTTCCCCTATATCAATACCGTAGTGACAGGGGATGAAGCCATCGGGGACATGGATATGGTGGAACTGCATAACCGGCTTTTCAAAATGCTTCTTGCAGGCGCCGGAAATGATGGTGCAGGCTCCGGAAATGATGGTGCAGGCTCCGGAAATGATGGTGCAGGGGATATAGCTTCTTATCTCTGCCGGGGAGAAAAAAAGGACGGGGAAACAGAGCTTAAAAAAGAGATCTCAGGAAGAAAGCTCCTCTATTTAAGAAAGGGAAAGACCGATAAGATAATCGTTAACGGAAAAGCTGTTCCGGTTCCCTCCATTTCGGAGCCGGACAACACTGCCTATCCCGCCTGGTTTAATTCTAATCTTATCTGCCTCGGGGAATTTGAAAACGAGACGGTTTCCATAATCTGTCCCGTAAGATCCGATATATTTGAGCTGGATATCGATAAGCTTGAAATGCTGTCAGAGGTATTAAAAAGATACGCGGATGAAACCGGAAGCCCCTGGGAGCTCTCCGCAGACAACCACAGCTTAAGCTTTGACATCACCTCAAAGGATGACGGCACTATGGCGGTCCTGCCGGTAAATCCGGATGAATACAGTTCTATTACAGTAAACGGAAGAAAGGTATCAGGAAAAAATGTATGCTCGCTTTTAACGGGTGTGCCTCTGGATCCCGGAGAAAATCTTGTGAAAATAAGCTTTCTGCCAAAGGGTCTGATCCCCGGCGCCGTGATCAGTATTATCATGCTGCTTTTCCTTATCCTGCTCTATGCAGTAAGTTTAAGCAAAACCGGCAATATTGCTGACTCCGGCAATTCCGGAAATATCGGCAATAATGTTGATGCCGGCAATATCTCCTTCAATGAGGCTGCCGGCACCATATCCCTGTTCCTTTTGCGGATCCTGTGGTTTTCCCTGATCCTGTTTGTATATATGATCCCCATCGCCTCCTTCTTCATCCATCAGATATTAAAGAGGCTATAAGCTGATCTTCATTTCCACTTTGTTAGCGTATTCCGCCGACGGGTCGAAGCCATACTCTTCATCGCATATTGCTTTCTTTAATACCGCAAGCGACAGGGGATCACATTCCTTTAAGAGATCGTATTGCTCTCCTTTGTACTCAATAACGAATCCCATTTTCTCATCTTTACCGGAATATTCAACGGAAAGATGGATCTCTTCATGCCCCGGTGAATTAACGAGGTTCTGCCGTACCAGCTCTTCAAAGGCAAGCTGTACATTCATGGTCATTTTATAAGGCACCTGGTTTTTAATGCAATAGGCTTCTATGCTGCCCTGCATTCCCGGAAAATCAAAGGAATCATTTTCAATATAAAGATCCAGGGATCTCAACCCGTGCACAAACCTGCGGGTTTTTTCCTTTTCCGGATGATCAAATATCTGTTCCGGGCTGCCGTCCTCATATATACCGCCCTCATCCATATAGAAAACCCTGTTTGAAACAGTACGGGCAAAATTCATCTCATGGGTCACGATCATCATGGTCTTCCCGGTTCCGGACAGCTCCCTTATTACTGTCTGAACCTCTCCCACCATTGTAGGATCAAGGGCGCTGGTGGGCTCATCAAAAAGTATCGTGCCCGGATCCATGGCAAGGGTGCGGGCAATGGCGATCCGCTGTTTCTGGCCGCCTGACAGCTCATCAGGGAAATTCAATGCTTTATCCGACAGTCCCACCGTCTTAAGAAGCTCCATTCCCTTATCATATGCTTCCTTTTTACTCTTTTTAAGAAGATCCCTGGGAGCCAGCATTATATTCTCTATAACCGTAAGATGCGGAAAGAGGTTAAAGGACTGGAACACCATGCCGACCTTTCTCCGTACTTCCTCTATATCGCAACCGGGAGCCGTGATCTCGGTATCATCAATATAGATCTTCCCCTCAGTGGGTCTTTCCAGAAGATTTATACAGCGAAGGAGCGTGCTTTTTCCCATTCCCGAGGGCCCGATAATGCTGATAACATCCCCGTCATTGATATTCACGCTTACATCCTTTAAGGGTGTAATATCCTCATAAGACTTACTTAAGTGTTCAATCCTTATCATTGCCGATACCCCCTTTAATAATACTTTCCTTATCCCTGCCCCTTAAATCCGTTGCCTTTCTTATACACTCAACGGCTGCGCCGAAAAGTCCCTCCAGCAGAAAATAGATGACCGCAACGGCTATCAGCGGGAAAAAGGCTTCATAGGTACGGCTTCTTACCAGGTCGCCCACCTTTGTAAGGTCCTGGACCGCGATATAACCCACAATGGCAGTAGCCTTTATGAGACCTGTTATCTCTCCCTTATATGCATCCATTATATGGGGCAGGACCTGGGGAAGTATCACATTGAAAAATGCCGGATCTGAAGAGTAACCAAGAGCGTATGCCGCCTCATACTGTCCCTTGTCCACGGTTCCCACTCCCATTTTTAAAAGGCCGTATACAGATGAACCGAAGACCAGGGTAAAGCCGATTATTGACACAATGATACCGTTGATGCTGACCTTGCCGAACACTACATAGTAAAGGATCATCAACAGCACCACCACGGGCATTCCCTGTACAAGCCTTAAACATATATCCGTAATTTTGTTTGCAGCCGGGTTCCCATCCTTACAGAGGATCAGCAGCATAAATCCCAATGCTGTTCCGAAGAGAATGGAAAAAAGGGTGATGATAACGGTGGTGACCACACCTTCGATAAACAGCTTCCATCTGTATTCCCTTATGAAGTTTTTTTCAAAGCTTTCATAAAGAGAATTTATTATAGAGGATGTTTTCTCTTCTTCACCGGTCGCTCTGACCATGAGCACGAAGGCTGCGGGATAATACTCTATAAAATCCACTGCTTCCCTTCGCTCGTCAGTCACAATTATGGAGCCTGTTCCCATAAGGGCTTTTCCGGATTGGACGTACGCGAGGATTGCGGAGAATTCCATGCCCTTGAATTCAACATGATAATCCAGATCCTTTGCCATCTTTAAGATGAGTTCAATGTCAAAGCCCTTTATTTCTCCCCCTTCCCCCGTATAGCTCATGGGCTCAAGGGTATCACATGCTGCCACGGTAACTGTACCGCTCTTTCCCGGCCAGTCCTGGGTCGGAAGGATCTTTATACTCTCATCGGAGCCGGTCCATTTTTCCCAGGCCTCATTGATCTCCTCTTTTGGTATCCTGTCATAGGCCTCCTGCCACTTATCCCTTTCGGGATCCCCCTTCTGGAATGCGAAACCAAAGACACCGTCCTTCAGGCTTTCTGGAAAAAGCATAAGATCCGGATTCCTGTTTACGGCAAGTGACGCAATGGCGTTATTATTAAGGGCCGCATCGGTTTTTCCGGATTTCAGCGCAAGGATATTATCCGGAACACTGTTATAAAAGGAGAATTCTCCCACATCCGGCGCTTTGCTTAAGACCAGCTCCTCGAAAGGAGCTCCTGTCAGCATGGAAACATTTTTTCCCTTCAATTCCGAAAAGCTTTTGATTTCCGGAACCATCTTTCCGGAATCGCTGACCGCTGTGTCCTGTTCATTCCGGTTTTCATTTGAAGCAGTTGCTCCGGATCCGGCAAAAACCGGAATTGCGTTCAATATCAGCAATAAAAGCACCGGCACTGCCAGTGTAATTATTGTTTTCTTAAATCCAGTGACCATTCAGAGAATACCCCCTTATTAACTGATTTGCTTTTTGTGCCCACAGATACCGCATGCATCTTACCCGCAGCTGCCGCCACGCATCTTTCCCACAAGTACCGCCATGCATACATAATCATAGCGCCGCAAGCATCACACCAATGCCGTTTAGTTAAAATCCCGGACATTGCGGATACAAACAAGAATTATACCACTGAAACCGTTATTTTCCAAAGGATCATCAATACTAATTTACTTGTCTATTCCCTGTTTACTTGCCTTTTCAACATTTTTACCCGTTTGGCAAGTATTTTTTCCCTTCTGATTCCTTAAAATTACTTGCCTTTCCGTCGTTTTTGCCCGTTCGGCAAGTATTCTATTCCCCGGATCTTTCAAAAATTACTTGCCTTTCCG